>JAKAZH010000054.1 GCA_021815935.1 Actinomycetes bacterium | reverse complement strand
GTGCGCAGCACCGCTTCGATCGTGGCGAGCAGATCCTCCCGGGCGGTGAACTCCTCGAGTGCCTGGGCCGGGTGCGGGTTCGCTCCGAGCCCGCCCGCCACAAAGACCCGGAAGCCGGGTTCGAGCGTCCCGTCCGACTTCGGGCGGGCGACCGCGACGACGCCGACATCGTTGAACATCGCTTGGCCGCAGTCGGTGGCGCAACCTGAGAAGTTGATCTTGAACTTGCGGGGTAGCCGCTGGCCGTACGGATGGTGCAGGAAGTACCTGAACGTGGCCTCGGCCCACGGACTGATGTCGAGCACCTCGTAGGGGCAGGCCCCGGCGAGGTGGCATCCCATCACGTTGCGCACGGTGTCACCGCACGCCTCACGGGAGGTGAGTCCGACCTCGGCGAGATCCCTCAGCATCTGGGGGACCTTCTCGAGTTGGACGAAGTGGAACTGGATGTTCTGGCGGGTCGTGATATGCCCCCAGCCCCGGCTGTATCGCTCGGAGACGTCCGCGAGGCGCTCGAGCTGCTCCGGGGTGACACTGCCATAGGGGAGTTTGAGGCGGACCATCTGATTGTGGCCGCCCTGGCGTTGACCGTAGACGCCGTTGTTGAGGCGGAACACCCGGAAAGCGTCCTCGTCGACCGTTCCGGCGAGATGTGCTTCGAGGAGGACCTCGAATTTCGCGATGTCGGCTTCCAGCTCAGGGTCGATCGTTCGTAGCTCCACAAGCCCAATCTAGCAATAGTTGATCTAAATCATCAACAATTATCTTGAGCGACTGGGTGAGCTACCTCCGGAGGAGCTCGGCGACCTGGAAGGCGAGATCGAGCGACTGCCCTCCGTTGAGACGAGGGTCGCAGGTGGTGGTGTAGCGCAGCTCCAGTTGGTCCTCGAACACCTCTTCGGTGCCTCCGAGGCACTCTGTCACGTCGTCCCCGGTGAGCTCGATGTGGACCCCGCCCGGCCATGTTCCTTCGCGGCGGCAGGCATCGAAGAATTCGCCGATCTCTCCCATTATGTGGTCGAGATGCCTGGTCTTGCGTCCTCCCGAGCCGACGAAGGTGTTCCCGTGCATCGGGTCGCACGTCCACGCAACGGGATGTCCGGCGGTCCGCACGGCGTCGATCAGCGCGGGCAGGCGTCCGGCGACCTTGCCGGCGCCCATCCTCGTGATAAGGACGAGGCGACCTGGGACACGATTCGGATCGAGTTTGTCGCACAGCTCCACCACCTCCGCCGGGGAGGCCGTCGGTCCGATCTTCGCAGCGACCGGATTTGAGATACCTGAGAGGAACTCCAGGTGGGCCCCGTCGATGTCACGGGTTCGCTCGCCGACCCACAGGAGGTGCGCCGAAGTGTCGTACCAGTCGCCGGTGAGTGAGTCCATGCGCGTCATGGCTTCTTCGAAGCCGAGGATGAGCGCCTCGTGGCTCGTCCAGAAGTCCACCTCGCGAAGCGCGCTCGCCGAGAGATCGACTCCGCACGCCCTCATGAAGCGCAACGCCCGCTCGATCTCCGAGGCGAGGGTCTCGTAGCGTTGCCCGCCTGGGCTCTGCGCGACGAACTCCCGGTTCCACGTGTGGACCTGGGAGAGGTCTGCGAAACCTCCTTTTGCGAACGCGCGAAGCAGGTTGAGTGTCGAAGCCGACTGGTTGTAGGCGTCGAGGAGTCTCGTAGGATCGGGCAGGCGTGCTTCGAGGGTCGGGGCGTCGTCGTTGACGAGATGTCCACGGAAGCTCGGTATCTCCCGGCCGTCGACTATCTCCGTGGGGGCGCTCCTCGGCTTCGCGAACTGGCCGGCTATGCGTCCGACTTTCACTACGGGAACGCCCGCCCCGTAGGTCAGGATCGCCGCCATCTGAAGGATCACCCGGAGCTTGTCGCGGATGCTGTCTGCGGTGAAGTCGTTGAACGACTCGGCGCAATCGCCGGCCTGCAGCAGGAAGGCCCGCCCGGCTGCCACTTCCGCAATTCCCGACGACAGGCTGCGCGCTTCGCCTGCGAAGACGAGCGGCGGAAGGCCGGCCAGCACTTTGAGCGATCGCTCCAGGGCGAAGGCGTCCGGCCAGTCCGGCTGTTGTGCCGCCGAGCGGGTCTTCCAGCTGCCCGGATTCCACGACGATGAACTGCGCATGTCCACCAGATTGGCCCAAATCGGGGTGCTTATCAATGCGAAGCTCCCGGCATTACAGTGCAGCAGCAATGGTCGAGCGAATCGGAGTGTTCGGGGGAACCTTCGACCCGATCCACGTGGGCCATCTCGTAGCGGCGGTCAACTGTCGCTACACGCTCGGTCTGCACCGGGTCATCCTGATGGTCGCAAACGAACCGTGGCAGAAGGTCGGGGCTAGACAGCTGAGTCCGGCTCTCGATCGCCTGGCCCTGGTGCAAGCCTGCGTCGAAGACGTCGAAGGTCTCGAAGCGGGTCGAATGGAGATCGATCGGGGCGGTCTTTCCTACACGGTGGACACCCTCAAGGAGCTGGCCCTGGCCGATCCGACAGCTCAGCTTTTTCTTATCGTCGGATGGGACGTCGCATCCTCGCTCGAAACCTGGGAGCGCTGGGAGGACCTGCGGGAGCTGGCGACGCTCGTAGTCGTCAACAGGCCAGGTTCGACACCCCCGGTTTCCCTCTCGGCTTCGGGGTGGCGCGTCGAGAGCGTAGGCGTGCCCAACCTCGAGATCTCCAGCACCGACCTGCGCCGGCGGGCTCTTCACGGCCGGCCGCTCGAATACCTGATACCAGCCGGAGGCGTCGAGCTGATCCGGGCCAGAGGACTGTATTGTGGAGACGAATGCTGACCGCCCATCGCGCTACGACCTCGAGCAGGCCGGGTAACGCCGGGGCACCAGTGGCTGTCAGCCGGTTGGAGCGTCTCAGGTGGCGGCGGCGCCGGTTCAGGGAAGTGATGGTGGTAGTGACAATCCTTACCGCTCTACTGTTCGCGACTGTGGTGATTCTGGGCCGGCAGTGGCTCGACAACCCGGGGAGCTCGGCTGCACTTCCCTCGCCGAGCGCCCACGCGATCGCAGTGTCGGGCGTCGAAGTCGCCCTAGCCGGCGAGAACCTGTGAGTTCCACGACCGCCGGCCGGGCGGACGCCCCGACGATTCGGGAGCTTTGTGTCGAGGCGGCCAGGGCATGCTTCGACAAGGGGGGCGAAGACACGGTCATCCTGGGTGTGGGGGCGTCCCTTGGGATAACTGACGCCTTCGTCATCACCAGCGCGACGAGCTCCCGCCAGGTTCGGACGATCACAGAAGCGGTCGAGCTGAAAATGAAGGCAGCAGGCGGCATCGCTCCGCGCTACATCGAAGGACTTAGCGATGCAAGATGGGTTCTCATGGACTACGGTGACTTCGTAGTACACGCCATGCTTGGCGAGGCGCGTGACTTCTACAGGCTCGACGGTCTGTGGTCCGACGGCGACGCCTGGGAGTGGGCCGCTGCGGACCCGGCAAACTCAAGAATCGGGCTGTAAAAGCCGAACATCAAGAAGGACGGTATTCGACGGACCACGGTCGTGTCGTCGCCGACTAACGCTCAGACGATCCCGGAGATGGAAGACGTGCTACAGCTAAGCGAACCCAGAACCGTAACGTCGATTGTCGAACCTCACGGATTCAAATTGGTCGAAGAGGACGACGTCGCTTTCAGTCTCGGCCTGTGCCGGGAGATCCAGCGCATCTACGCTGCGTATCACGACGGCATCCTCACCCCCACCGACGGGGTGAGGGACGGCCTCGCCCTCAGCGTCGAGATGCTCACGGTCTTACGGGCAACGGTTACCGAGGGTATGCCTGCGATGCGACTGGAGGTCGCGGCGGCGCAGGCGAGAGAGATCGTGGGTGTGCTCTTCGGCCTCGGGAACGCGGACAGGACGCTCATCATGACCCAGGCGAGACGCAAGCTCAACCGCCTGGGCGCGTCGGAGCTGAACCGGTCCAAAGTGGAGCGATCTACCGAAAGCGCCGGGGCTAAGGCACCGAGACGCGAGTCGCTGCTATCGAGGCTGGCTTCGCGACGTCGACGCCGATTCGCCGCTGTCGACTATTCGATGTAGATCCCGGATGTAGATCCCGGATGTAGATCCCGGGCGGCGCGGGGGTAGCTTGTCTGCATGACCTCCAGGCCGGCAAACCTCGGGCAGTTGAGAGACAGCGGGTGGGAATCCGTCCCAGTCAAGGAGGAGGTCCGCCGCAATGTCGCCGCCCGCCTCACATCGGGTCGCCAGATAGTCGAGGGCCTGGTCGGATACGAGGACACGGTTCTTCCGCAACTGGAGAACGCCCTCCTTGCCGGCCACGACGTGATCTTCCTCGGCGAGAGAGGCCAGGGCAAGACGAGGATGATCCGGTCCCTGACGTGCCTACTCGACGAGTGGATTCCAGTAGTTGCAGGATCGGAGATCCAGGACGACCCTTACCATCCGGTCTCGCGGTACGCAAAGGACCTGGTCGACGAGCACGGCGACGATACGCCGGTCAGCTGGGTGCATCGTGACCAGCGACTCGGCGAGAAGCTCGCAACGCCCGACACGTCCATAGCGGACCTGATCGGCGAAGTGGACCCGATCCGGGTTGCCGAGGGCCGCTACCTGTCTGACGAGCTCACCCTGCATTACGGCCTCGTGCCTCGTACCAACCGGGGGATTTTCGCCGTCAACGAGCTTCCCGACCTCGCCGAGAGGATCCAGGTCGGTCTGCTCAACGTCCTCGAAGAGCGCGACGTCCAGGTCCGCGGGTACAAAATCCGCCTCCCCCTCGACGTGCTTCTCGTTGCCTCGGCGAACCCGGAGGACTACACGAACCGCGGCCGGATCATCACACCGCTCAAGGACAGGTTCGGCTCCCAGATCCGCACCCACTACCCGCTCGACGTCTCCACCGAGATGCAGGTGGTCGCCCAGGAGGCGACCACCGTGGCAGTCCCTGGTGTCTCGGTGCAGGTGCCGGCGTTCATGTCCGAGATCGTTGCGACGATTACCCATCTCGCCCGCCAGAGTCCCCACGTCAACCAGCGATCCGGGGTGTCGGTGCGCCTCAGCGTCGCCAACTTCGAGATCATGGTCGCGAGCGCCGTCAGGCGAGCTTTGCGTTTCGGCGAGACAGAAGCAGCGCCACGGATCGCCGACCTCGGCTCGCTGGGCGCGTCGACTGTGGGCAAAGTGGAGTTGGATTCGATTGACGACAGTCGCGACGGCCATGTCTTCGAAACACTGGTGTCGCAGGCGGTCCTCGGCGTGTTCCGCAGTGCGGTCGGCCCCGAACATCTAAAAGCTGTCGCGGCAGATTTCGACGGAGGTCGGGTTCTCCACAGCGGAGACGACGTTGTGGCATCTGACTTGCTAGAAGCACTTCGCGACTTCCCCGGCATTCGCGAGGCGGTTTCTTCGATCGCTGCGATCAACGGTGCTGAGTCTCCGGCTGTCGTCGCCTCGGGGGTCGAGCTGGTTCTGGAAGGTATGCACCTCACGAAGCGTCTCAACAAGGACCAATCCGGCAGCCGGTCGCTGTACAGGGCTCGCTAGGGGGCGCTATGGGACGATTCACCTACTCTCGCTGGGATGGGACCCAGACCGGGTTCGAGTTCGACGCGGACGACGTGTTCGGCGAGCTGACAGACGAGCTGCTCTTTCACGGCGACCTCAACCAGGCGCTTCACCGTTTGCTTCAGCGGGGCTTCACCGACCGCAACGGGAGTCGCATCGACGGTCTGAGGGACCTCCTGCGGAAGCTGCGTGAGCGTAAAGCGTCCTTGCTGGAAAGCAACGACCTTGGGGGAGCCTTTAACGGGCTGGCTGAGAACCTACGCGACATACTCGACGAGGAGCGACTGGCGATCGACGAGGCCCGTCGAGCGGCTCAGAGCTCGGGTGACCCGAGACGCGCCGAGGTCGCGGATGACGCCCTCAGCACCAAACGAATGGCTTTGGACCTTCTTCCGCCGGATCTTGCAGGCCAGATTCAATCTCTCCAGAATTACGACTGGACCAGCGCTCAAGCTGAACAGCGTTTCGAGCGGCTTGTGGAGGAGCTGCGGTCGCAGATCCTGCAGAGCCACTTCAATCAGATGTCGCAAGGCATGTCGGACATGTCGGAGCAGTCGATACAGGCGATGCGGGAGATGTTTGACGAGCTCAACCGGATGATCGAAGCTCGTGCAGCGGGCCGGGACACTGAAGAGGACTTTGCGTCGTTCATGGAGCGCTTCGGCGACTTGTTTCCCGGCAATCCGGCGAACCTCGACGAGTTGTTGGCGCAAATGGCAAGCCAGATGGCGGCTATGTCCCAGCTGCTCAATTCGATGACCCCGGAGCAACGGGTTGAGCTCCAGAGACTTTCGGACGCGCTCTTGGAGGACATGGACCTGAGATGGCAGGTCGAGCGCCTCGGAGCCAACCTGAGAAGCGCTTTTCCTCAGGCGGGATGGGAGGGAAGCTACACGTTCTCGGGCAGCGACCCTCTCGACCTGTCTCAAGCGTCGTCGGTCCTTGCCAACCTCGGCGACCTCGACGCTCTCGAGTCGATGATGACATCAGCGACGAACCCGGGGGCGCTCGCCGAGGTCGACATCGACAGGGCGCGCGAACTGCTCGGCGACGACGCGGCCCGCTCCCTCGAGCAGCTGTCGCGCATCGCCCGCCAACTCGTCGAGGCGGGCCTGATGGACACGAAGGGTGGCCGCCTTGAGCTGACACCTCGGGGACTCGCGAAGATTGGTCGTAACGCGCTGAGCGAGCTTTTTTCCGACGTCGTCAAGGACCGGATGGGCGGCCACGAGATCGAACGACTCGGAGTCGGCCACGAGCGGACCTTCGAGACGAAACCATACGAGTGGGGCGACCCTTTCAACCTGTCGATCGAACGGACGGTTCGCAACGCGGTGATGCGCAACGGCGGAGGTGTCCCCGTGCGTCTCGTTCCCGACGACTTCGAGGTGGACCAGACGGAGTCGGTGACGTCCTCTTCGACGGTGCTGGCGATAGACCTGTCCTTGTCGATGCCGATGAGAGGGAACTTTCTGGCGGCGAAAAAGGTCGCCATGGCACTCCACTCCCTGATCGCGAGCCGCTATCCCCGCGACTACCTAGGGATGGTTGGCTTCGGAGAGCTGGCACGGCAGATAAAGGCGGAATCCCTTCCCGAGGTCTCCTGGGATTTCACGTACGGCACGAACATGCATCATGCGATGGTCCTCTCGAGGCGCATGCTGGCCGGCAAGTCCGGGACCAAGCAGGTGATCATGATCACCGACGGCGAGCCCACCGCCCATATCCTCGCCAACGGCGAGCCTTTCTTCGACTACCCCCCGACGCCGGAGACCGTGCGGGTAACGCTCGAGGAAGTGCTGCGGCTGACCCGCGATGGCATCCGGCTCAACACGTTCATGCTGGACGCAACCGGTCATTTGCGTGGCTTCGTCGAGAAGATGACGCGGATCAACGGCGGTCGCGCTTTCTACACGACGCCCGAGAACCTGGGAAGCTACGTGCTGGTCGACTTCTTGGAACACAAGCGGGTCCAACGTCGAAGCGCTTAGTGCGCCGCCGCAGCGCCCGGCGTTCGAGGCGCACTCCTGGAAGTCGGGCGATTTCGCTCCTGGCCCCGGGCTCGTTTAATCTTTGGCGGTGCATGTCATCGTGGTCGGCTGCGGCCGAGTGGGCAGCGAGCTGGCCGGTCGCATCCGCCGGGAAGGTCACAAGGTCGCTGTGCTCGACAAGAACCCGAGCTCCTTCCGCCGCCTCGCCGCCGAGTGGGACTGCGAGCAGGTAGTGGGGTTCGGATTCGACCAGGACGACCTGCGCAGGGCCGGCATCGAGCACGCCGGCGCCGTCGCAGCGGTGACCAGCGGGGACAACACGAACATCCTGACGGCTCGCATTGCCCGCGAATGCTTCGAGGTAGCCCACGTCGTGGCGAGGATCTACGATCCCCGCCGGGCGGCTATCTACCAGCGGCTCGGCATTTCGACGGTAGCGACAGTCAGCTGGACCGTCGACCAGGTCGCAAGGAGGCTGATCCCCGGCGGCGTCGGCTCGGAGTGGACCGATCCGACGGGCACGGTCAACCTTGTGGAGGTGCCCCTGCCGGCATCGCAGTGCGGGAAGCCTGTCGCGGATCTGGCGTCGGGGGACCGCTGGCGCCCGGTGATCATCACAAGGGGCGTCCAGTCGGTGCTCGTGCGGCCGGGTTTGGTGGGCCAGGAGGGCGACGTGGTGCATTTCGCTGTGAGAACCGAGGATCTCGAGGACATGACGGGGCATCTCGGAGCCGTTCCCGTGATCGGCGGACTGCAGTGAAAGTGTCTATCGCCGGAGGCGGTGTGGTCGGTCGCTCGATCGCGCGCGACCTGTCGAGAAACGGCCACGAGGTCCTGATCGTCGAGGTGGACGACTCGGTTGTGAAACGCCAGGCCGGGACAGGCGGATGGCGATGGATAGGCGGCGACGCCTGCGAGGTGAGTGTCCTCCAAGAGGCGGAGTTCGCCACCGCCGACGTTGTCGTGGCATGCACAGGAGACGACGAGGACAACCTCGTCGTCTCGCTTCTTTCCAAGCAGGAGTTCGCGGTGCCTCGGGTGATCGCACGAGTGAACCACCCGAAGAACATCTGGCTCTTCAACGAGACCTGGGGAGTCGACGTCGCAGTGTCGACCCCTCATCTGATGACGGCCCTCGTCGAAGAGGCCCTGTCGGTAGGGACCCTCGTGCCGTTGATGAGCCTTGCCGACGGGCGGGCCGGACTGGTCGAGGTGACCCTGGACGAAGGTTCTCCTGCGATCGACCGGGCGATCGCGGATCTGGGCATGCCGCGCGAGTCGAGCGTCGTCGCTGTTGTGCGAAGCCGTCGGGTGATGGTGCCGCGGGGCGACACCACCCTTGCGGTAGGAGACGAAGTCATCGTGCTCGTCGCCGAAGGCGCCGAGGACCTGGTCAAGGCAATTCTCACCGCGTAGGGATCCCGCCCGGGCGCCTGAAAACCCCCGTCCCGGCAGCCGGAAAAAAAAGACTACGTAGGGCTTGATATCCGTCGCGGAATCGAACAGTATTACACTGCTGTAGTTACGTGCGTAGCTCTTTGGGCGACCGGCCGAAGAGCCACCTTGAAGATCAAGGGTGCAGGGATCGAGGAAACCGTGTTCAGCGATATGATCCATTTGATCGACAGACCGCAGCAGGTTTGGCAGCGAAGGGCGAACTGTATGGGCGTGGACCCCGACCTGTTCTTTCCTGAGCGGGGCAGCTCGACGAGGGAGGCAAAAGAAGTCTGCCGGGGGTGCGTCGTGCGTGAGGAATGCCTCGAGTACGCCGTCACCTACGGAGAGAAGTTCGGCATCTGGGGCGGCTTGAGCGAGCGGGAGCGGCGCAAGATCCGCCGGCGTCGCACGCTCGAAGCCAAGACCGCGGCAGTGGGTTAGCTTCCGCCTTTCGCTGGGGCACCTCTTGGAGCCTCAGTCAGCAGAGAATCTTCCCCCGTCGAGGCCCGCCTTTTCCAGGCGGGCCTCGATCGTCTCGTCTTCTGAAAGCGCGAGCTCCTCCCAGCGGCTGCGCCTTTCGGCGTGCACGACGGCCCGGGGCACCAGGCCTACGAGCTCGGCGCGCTCGACCGGCATTCTCCGCACGACTTCGTCGTAGACCATGCCCGGTCCGACGACGAATGGCGCGATGAGGTTGCACGACACCTGGACGTGTGAACCGACAGCCAGGCCGAGAGTTCGCACTGTCGGGGAGCGGATCTCGGCGGCCACGCGCCGTGCGGCGGCGAGATCAGGATCTTTCAGCCACAAGTTGTAGGCCACTAGTACCGGACGGGAGCCGACTGCGGCCGCGCCGGCGCTCGGATGCGGTCGTGGCGGGCCGACATCGGGCTCGAGAGTCTCCCAGGCGTTTCGGCGCACCTCGGGCAGCGAACGCTCGTTGCCATATAAAAAGCATGGGAGGTCGAGGGTCTCTGATGCCCACCGTGCGAAACTGTCCCGCAGGCCTGTCGC
>JAKAZH010000053.1 GCA_021815935.1 Actinomycetes bacterium | reverse complement strand
GATGTTTCATTCAGGCATTCAGGCATTCAGGCATTCAGGCATTTAGGCTAAAACAGTGCAGTGGGCGACACTCCAGTCAGGCTGACGCTGAGGACGACGGCGATGGCCTCCGACGGTCGCGCGATCGCCCGTGACGCCGACGGGAAGGTGGTCTTCGTGGAGGGGGCACTGCCCGACGAGACTGTCGTCGCGCACGTCAGCGAAGACAGGTCGTCCTTTCGCTGCGCAGTCATGGACACTCCTTTGGAGGCGTCCCCGGACCGGGTCGAGCCCGTTTGCCCATATGTGGCCGCAGGCTGCGGGGGTTGTCGCTGGCAGCACGTCGAGGTAGAGGCGCAACGGAGACTGAAGGAAGCGATGATCCGCGAGGCCCTGCGTCGAATCGGGCGGACCGTCAGCCTCCCCGACGGAGGTGTTGCGCCAACCGTGGAGCTCGCTTCGTGGCGGTACCGGACGACGGTCCGGGCAGGGGTGGCTGCGGGCCGACCGGGGTTGCGTCGGCTGCGCTCGAACGACATCGTCCCCGTCGACGACTGCCCTGTAGCGACCTCCGCGGTGTCGGGCATGCTCGGCTCGCTGCAGTTCCCGGGTGCCGGCGAGGTGCTGTTCCGGGCGGGTGAGCGCACGGGCGACCTCATGGCTCGTCCGAGCCCGCTACCGGCCGAGGTGGAGCTACCGCAAGGTGTGTCGGTCAGCCACATCCACGAGAGAGCTGCCGGAAGGACTTGGAGGGTGTCGGCGGACTCATTCTTCCAGACCCGACCGGACGGTGTCGACGTGCTGGCCTCGATGCTTCGAGACAGCGCGGCAGGTTTGGATCCCGCGAGTAAGGATCAGGTGAGCCGGCCGGCCCGGAGGGGCCGTGCGGTGGACCTATGCAGCGGTGTCGGGGTGTTCGCAGGGGTGCTGGGGGAAGCGGGCTGGACGACGACGGCGGTAGAGGTTTCGAAGTCGTCGGTTGCCGACGCCGAGCAGAACCTTGCCGGGCTCCCGGTCGAGATCGTACGGAGCAGGTTTCAGGAGTGGAAGCCGACCCGAGCCGATCTTGTGGTCGCAGACCCGAGCCGTGACGGTCTCGGCCGGCCCGGAGTCGCCGTCGCAGCCGGGACCGGGGCACGCCGGGTGGTGCTCATAAGCTGCGACGTCGCCAGTTTCGCGCGAGACAGCGCACTGCTGGCTGACGCCCGATACCGACTGTCTTCGCTCACCCCGATAGACATGTTCCCTCACACGCCTCATGTCGAGATCTTCTCTGTCTTCGATCGGGTCGCGCGATGAGCCCTGGGTTTCAACGGGTACCGTGCGGCGCTCAGATCCGTTCCAGCGTGCCTCCATCGAAGAGCGGGGTGGCGTCGAGGCGGTCAACGTCGGCGCGCATCTCGGCGTCTGTGGGGGTGGGGCCGGCGTCGAGTGCGGCCTCGAGTGTCGGGCGTAGAAGGTCCAGGTCGCTTGACGAGTTGAGGAACACCTGCGCGTTTGACAGGACGAAGCGGACCGCCCGTCCAAGCTCGTCGCCCGGGGGCAGCGGCTGATACCAGCTGTGGCGTCGGCCTTCGTGGTCGGCCGGCCAGCGCCGGCGGGCCACGGACTTGATCGTCTGCACCGCGACGTCCCGCTGTTCGCAGAGCTCGAGGAGCGCTTCCAGCTCGCCTCGATACGCTGTGTTCGCGAGCATTGTGAAGTTGTAGGGGAGCAGGACCGAATCGAAGTCGTAGCGCTCCAGGCTTCTGAGGTGCATCTCGGGGATGCGCAGGCCGTGGCCTGTCACGCCGACGAACCGGGTGAGGCCCTCGTCTTTGGCGTCGAGAAGGGCTTCGAGGGCGCCGCCCGGACCCATCGCCTGGCTCCACTCGTCTTCTTCGACGAGGTTGTGCAGCTGGATCAGGTCGACTGAGTCGACACCGAGGCGTTCTAGGGAGCGCTCAAGACTGCGCCGGGCCCCGGGCGCGTCACGTTGGCCGGTCTTGGTGGCGAGAAACACTTCATGGCGATGCGCGCCGAGCCACGGCGCCAAGCGAAGCTCGGACTCGCCGTAGTCGGCGGCGGTGTCGATATGGTTGACCCCGTAAGAAGAGGCGATCTCCAGATGGTGGTCGGCTGTGGCTTGACTCGCCCGCCCCAGGCCGGCCGCTCCGAAGATGACTCTCGAGCTGCGATGGCCGCTACGCCCGAAGCGGGACTTCGGAACGTGTGCGGAGGCACCCCCATCCGTTTCGGTCATGCCACCGTCGTTCTCGTTGCTGTCAGCCATCAGCGCAGCATAGAGCGAAGATCGCCTTCGATGCTGCCCAACGCCCGTTCGATGCGTTCCTCGCTCACAGGTACGGCTGTTCCCATGGACTGCGCCCATAGCGACACACGAAGCTCCTCGATCAACCAGCGGACTTCGGCCAACGACGCTGAGGAGGGGTTAACGCGGCTGTCGACCAGCCTGTTGCAGCGAAGCGACAGCTTGTCGATGGCAGTCTGGCGGGCCTGGTCACGTTGAAGATCTCTCGGTAGTTGCTCCAGGCGCCGGCCGGCGGCGTCCAGGTAGCGAGGTATCTGCTCGATTCGAGCGGTGCCGGTGACGGTGACGAATCCGGGGTACACGAGCGCGTCGATCTGGGCGCGGATGTCCTCGGCGCTTCGGGAGAGACGCCCGCTTAGGTCTGTCGAGTCCATCCGGGTGACCGCCGAGCGCTGCGTAGCGGCGGCCTCGTAGATCTTTCCGGCCAGACCTACGAGCGCTTCAAGGCGCTCGGAGAGCTTGGCATTGACGAGGGTCGTCAGTCGCTCGAATCCGGCTCTGGTGAAAGTCGGGCCGCCGTTCTCTATCAGGACGTCGTCGATCAAGGCCATCGCGCAGTCGTCGACTACGGCACGCATCGACACTCCCATGCTTCGAAGTGCAGCGTCGGTCGCCTTGGTCAGGCGGCGGCGGTGATGTTCCCAGGAATATTGTGCGCCGAGGCTTAGCAAGCGGCGGTTTCCTTGCCACATGTTCGAGGCCTGCGCGTTAGGTGATTCAAAGATCCGCAGCGCGACGCTCACGTCCTCGTCGACGAGGGCGGGATAGACGCGAAGGTCGCCTTGCGCAAGGAGCTCGGGTATGTCGTCGAAGTCCCAACAGGTGATCCCGCTACGCTCGAAGCCTTCAAGCGCAGTCCGGGCGGCATCAAGGAACGCTCCGCAGAGCGACGACTGCAGGGTGGAAAGGTTCTTGCTCCGGGCTATCGTCGTGTTGGCGGTGCCGATCACCTCGAAACCTACCCGGAGATGCCCCGGGAGTCGGTCGAGGTCCCATGACGCCGCCGTCATTGGTTCGCCGCTGATTCGAGCCAGGGCGACGGCCACAGAATCGAGGAAGCCGGGCCGTGTGCCGGACTTTTGAGAGGGCGGCGTCCCGGTGGTCCCCGTGGTCTCGGTGTCTGTTCCGTTTGCGATCTCGGCAGCGATCTCGGCTGCGACCTCCTCGGTGCTCGCAATGAAGCGCCGCACCTCCTTCGGGGCGATCCTGATCAACGCAGCGATGAGATCGATGCGTCGTCCGGGTATGTGGCCTTCGAATGCCGTCGCATTCACGCGGTTGATGGCAAGAAGTGGCAGTTGAACTGTCACACCATCGTCTGGTTCACCCGGCGTGTAGCGGTAACGGAGGCGCAAACGAAGGCCCGCATGATCCCACCAGTCGGGGTAGTCGGAGAGGCGAAGAGGTTGAGCGTCAGGATCTACAAGCACAGATAGCGGTACGTGGAGGGGATCGTTGCCCCCACTCGCCGCGTGACGCCACCAGCGCTCGAGGCGGCGGGTACCCGTAGCCTCACTCGGAACGACCCGGTCATAGAACCGCTCCAGAGCGTCATCGCCCGCGAACAGATCGTGGCGGCGCATCCTGTCCTCGAGGGCGTCGAGTGCGTCGACTCGCTCTCGTGTCGCCGCGAGCGTGGGTATCCGGAGGGGGGATTCGCCCTTCACAAGGGCGTGGTGGATTACCATCCGCCTGGACTCCTGCGGGTCGACGCGAGCGAGGGCGACCCGTCTCTTGTCGACGACGAGGAGGCCCAGAACTGTCACATTCTCGATGGTGACCGCTTCGCCTCGCTCCGGGTCCCAGAACGCTTCGCCGTAGGAATGCTGCGCAAGGTGGGCGCCTGCCTGTTCGATCCACTTCGACTGGACGGCAGCGGCGCTGTGTGCCCAGATCCCCTCAGTCTCGACCAGTGTGCCCGCCATCACCCATTCGGGGGAACGTCTGGAGGTCGCCGAAGCCCTTGCGATCCTCCACCTCGTTTGGCGTGTGCCCTGATAGTCCCTGCGGATTCGGTCCCGCCGGCCTACGTTCGAGAGAAGGCCGGTCAACATGGCCTGGTGGATGGCATCGGGCGAAACTTCTGCGCTGTTTGCGTGCCAGCCCTCCGAGCGGTACGCCTGGCGGATCTGGCCGGCTATGTCCTGCCATTCGCGCAGCCTCATGACGTTGAGGAACTCCGCCTTGCACCGCCGCCGGAAAGCATTTCCTGACATGTCCTGTGCCAAATCAGAAATGTAATCCCACAAACGCAGTAGCCCGATGAAATCCGAGTCGCCGACGTCGAATCGCAGGTGCAGCGCATCCGCCTCCGAGGAGTCGCGCGGTCTCACTCTCGGATCCTGTATCGACAAAGCGGCAGCAATGAGCGTCACTTCGCGAAGACATCCGCGTTCGTGTCCTTCGACGACGATACGTGCGAGGCGAGGGTCGAGTGGAAGGCGGGCCATGCGCCGACCGAGGGGGGTGCTTTTCCACCGATTGCCGTCGAGCTCCATCGCACCGAGCTCGACGAGGATCGTCCGCGCGTCGGTGATCGAGCGACGATCCGGCGCCTGGATGAAAGGGAAGTCCTCCACCTCGCCCAGATCCATAGATGCCATCGTCAAAAGGACCGAGGCCAGGTTCGTCCGCAGGATCTCCGGATCGGTGAACTCGGGACGCGCCAGGTAGTCCGCCTCCGCGTACAGCCGGATGCATATCCCGGGCGCTTCGCGCCCGCAACGGCCGGCTCGCTGGTCGGCGGACGCTCGCGAGACAGCTTCGATCGGAAGCCGCTGAACTTTGCTGCGATGGCTGAACCGGGAGATTCTTGCGAGGCCGGTGTCAACGACGTAGCGGATGCCGGGCACGGTCAGGGACGTTTCCGCGACGTTCGTGGCAACTACCACCCGACGAGCGCGGTGCGGGCGGAACACTTTGTGCGACTCGGCCGCAGACAGGCGCGAATACAGCGGCAGGACCTCGACATCCGCCGGGCCGGATTGGTGTAGGGCCTGAGCGGCGTCCCGGATGTCGCGCTCGCCGGGGACGAACACCAAAACGTCTCCTGGACCTTCGGCGCAAAGTTCGGCTACGGCGTCGCAGATCGCCTCGTTGATGTCAGCAGCTTCGGGCCGAGCGGAATCCGCAGCGTCCGCGGCGTCCGCGGCGTCCGCGGAATCTGCAGCGTCCGCAGTCTCCGCCGCATCCGTGAGAGTGGACCCAGACGGGTCGCGGTATCGGACCTCGATCGGGAAGCTCCGGCCGGAGACCTCAATGACCGCTGCACCGAAGTGGGCGGCGATCCGGGCGGTGTCGATAGTGGCGGAGGTGATGACGAGCTTCAAGTCGTTCCTGCGCGGCATGATCTGCGCCAGGTATCCGAGAAGGAAGTCGATGTTGAGGCTCCGCTCATGCGCCTCGTCGACGATTATCGTGTCGTAGGAGCGAAGGAGACGATCGCGGCGGATCTCGGCGAGGAGCACTCCATCGGTCATTACTTTGACCATGGTCTGGCCTCCGACGCGGTCATCGAAGCGCACCGCGAACCCGACAGCCTCGCCGACGGGGACGCCCAGCTCGCTGGCGAGCCGCTCCGCAACAGCTCGAGCGGCTATACGGCGCGGCTGGGTGTGGCCGATCATCGCAGTGCGGCCCCGGCCGAGCTCAAGGCACATCTTCGGAAGTTGAGTTGTCTTCCCCGAACCGGTCTCGCCGGCTATCACGACTACCTGGTTGCGCTGGATCGCCGCTTTGATCTCTTCACGTCGAGCGGCTACCGGTAGGTCCTCGGGATAGGTGATCGGCGGCGCGGTCAGGATCGAGGGTCGCGACCTCGTCATTATCGTTCGGTGGGGCGGGCGATTGCGCTCGTCGTGACAAGCCGTGTGAACGACGCGGGTTCGGGTCCAGCGTTGATATACGAATAGCTGCGATCCGAAGGCAGTCGGAGGTAGCTTCCCGCAGAGATGGTAAGCAGCTCTCCGTCCACCTCGATGTGGATGAGCCCGGCTGATACGAGGATGAGCTCCTCGCTCCCAGGTGGGTCAGGGTCGGCGTCGTAGCGCGCGCCGCCGGCAAGTTCCCAACTCCACATTTCGGCTCCCGCCAGCGAAGCGTAGGCCACGAGCAGCCGGGCGCTGCTGCCGTCGACGTCCTGCCAGATCGGCGACACGTCCCCGAACGGCTCCGACACGAGTGCTTCAGGCTTGCGCTCGGAAACAAGGGATCCGAAGTTCGTGCCGAGCGCCCGGGCGAGCTTGTCCAACGTGCCGAGGCTCACGTTGGCCTCACCTGCCTCCAGCGAGATGATCGTGCGGCGGCTCACCTCGGAGAGTTGACTGAGCTCGTCCAAGGTGAGGCGCTTGTCCAGGCGGAGCTGCCGAGCCCTGCGGCCAACCTCTTCCAGCAGTGCTGAATGCCTATTGCCTGGTGACGCCACCTTCACATCTTGGCTCATCCTGCGGTGACAGAAATAACTCCGGGCCGGCCCCAAAAGTGTAATATACTGCACTCTTGTGAATCAGGAGCGCACCACAACATCGAATCAGGAGCGCTCCGCTAAGGCGGTCGTGGCGCTACTTGTGGTGACGGCGGCCTGGGGGTCGACGTTCGTCATCGTCCAGGATGCCGTGGCGCGTCTGTCGGTGACGAGCTTCCTTGCATGGCGTTTTCTGCTTGCCGGAGCTGTACTCGGATTTGCGCGTCCTCGCGCCCTGAAGAAGCTCGGTCGCCAAGGGTGGCTTAAAGGAGTCGTCATCGGACTGGCCCTTGGCGGTGGATACCTCCTCCAGACCGCTGGCCTGCGCTACACCAGTGCCGCAGTCTCAGGGCTGCTCACAGGGCTCGCCGTCATATTCACGCCTTTTCTTGCTTGGATCGTGTTCGGGCAACGCCCGACCAGACGTATCCTCGGCGGGGCCGTAGTCGCCACGTGCGGCCTCGCGGTGATGTCATCGAGCGGGATAACGATTGGCCTCGGAGCCACGCTGACCTTGGGCAGTGCCGTGATGTTCGCGGGCCAGATCGTCGGTCTAAGCCGGTGGTCCTCGAAAGATCAGGCTTACGGGCTCGCCACGGTGCAGCTGCTCACCGTCGCAGCGATGAATCTGCTTCTCGGTGGATTCCAAGGGCTGAGTGTCCCGTCGTCGTCGTCGCAGTGGTGGGCGATAGTTATCACGGCCTTGGTTGCGACTGCCTTCGCCTTCGTGATCCAAAGCTGGGCACAGGCACAGCTGAGCCCTGGGCGGACGGCTCTCGTATTGACCATGGAGCCGGTCTTTGCTGCCTCAACCGCTTGGATCGTCGGCCAGAGCATAGGCCTGCCCGTGCTCGTCGGGGGAGTGATGGTCGTCGGGGCAATGCTCGTCGTCGATGCTATCCCGGGTAAGCCTGAAGCCGATCGTGTACTTCGGGATGCCCCGTACACATCGGGCAAGTCGATCTGCACCATTGCAGAGCTGAATGAAGTAGTGACAACTAGTTGACAAGTCCTGAATGAACTGATTCACTACGATGTGTGAGCGCGAATAGCCAACCGAGAACGTTGCACAGCCCGACCGGAACCGAGGTTTCATGTCGCAGTTGGGAGGCGGAGGGGGCGCTTCGGATGTTGCACAACAACCTCGACCCCGACGTCGCCGAGCATCCCGACGACCTGGTCGTCTACGGCGGGAACGGGAAAGCTGCGAGGAACTGGGCCTGCTTCGAGGGGATCGTTGCTGCGCTGCGGAGCCTTGCGCCCGACGAGACCTTGCTGATCCAGTCAGGCAAGCCTGTCGGCGTCCTGCGTACATGGGAGTGGGCTCCAAGGGTCCTCATCGCAAACTCCAACCTCGTCCCAGAGTGGGCCAACTGGGAGGAGTTCCGCCGCCTTGACGCGCTAGGCCTGACGATGTACGGCCAAATGACAGCCGGATCGTGGATCTACATCGGCTCTCAAGGGATACTTCAGGGCACGTACGAGACGTTCGCAGCTGTCGCAGAGAAGCGTTTCGGTGGTTCGCTCGCCGGGACGATCACCTTGACCGGCGGCCTCGGCGGGATGGGAGGGGCCCAGCCTCTGGCGGTGACGATGAACGGGGGAGTGGTCATCGCAGTCGACTGCGATCCGAGCCGGATAGCTCGCAGGGTCGAAACCCGGTATCTGGACGAGCAGGCGGGCTCCCTCGACGAGGCGGTCGAGAGCGCTCTCGCAGCGCGTAGGAGCCGCCGCCCCCTGTCGATCGGGGTGGAGGGGAACTGCGCGGACGTCGTTCCCGAACTGCTTCGACGGGGAGTCCCGATCGACGTCGTGACCGACCAGACTTCGGCCCATGACCCGCTCAGCTACCTGCCCGCCGGAATGGAATTCGCCGACATGGCAGACGCCCGACGTTCGGACCCGCAGGGGTTCACAAAAGCGGCGCGCCAGTCCATGGCACGCCACGTTGAGGCCATGGTTGGCTTCGCCGACGCGGGGGCAGAGGTGTTCGACTACGGGAACTCGATCAGAGCGGAAGCACGAGTCGCCGGTTACGGGCGGGCGTTCGACTTCCCGGGCTTCGTCCCTGCTTACATCCGGCCCCTGTTCTGCGAAGGAAAAGGCCCTTTCCGCTGGGCGGCGCTGAGCGGTGACCCTCACGACATTGCCGTCACCGACCGGGCTGTGCTCGACCTCTTCCCGGACAACGACCCACTTGCCCGCTGGATCCACAGCGCCAGGGAGAAGGTCGCGTTCCAGGGTCTGCCCGCCCGGATCTGCTGGCTCGGATACGGTGAGCGGGACCGGGCGGGCGTACGCTTCAACGAGCTAGTCGCAAACGGCGAGCTCGCCGGGCCGATAGTCATCGGTCGGGACCATCTTGACTGCGGCTCGGTAGCGTCGCCGTACCGGGAGACCGAGGCGATGCTCGACGGATCCGACGCGATAGCCGACTGGCCGCTGCTGAACGCCATGGTCAACGTGGCGTCCGGTGCATCCTGGGTGTCGATACACCATGGCGGGGGGGTCGGCATGGGCCGATCTATCCACGCCGGACAGGTATGCGTCGCCGACGGGAGTGAGCTCGCCGGCGAGAAGATCCGCCGCGTCCTCACAAACGATCCGGCGATGGGCGTCCTGCGCCATGCAGACGCCGGGTACGAGAGCGCACGCGAGGTCGCCTCGAGCCGCGGCGTGCAGATACCACCTGTCGGGTCACAGGCATGAGCAAGCAGGTCGTAGCCGGGGGACGCTATGTCAGCGGAGGTGGCGTTTCTGAAGCGGGGGCGTCTGACGTCGGCACCTCTGACGTCGGCACCTCTGACGTCGGCACCTCTGACGTGACCGCCCGTAAAGCCGGCGCTTTCCCCGGCCCCGTCGAGGACTTCGAAGCCATGTGGGCGAGCCTTGCGCCGATCGGACGCGCCGGTGACGGCGGTTACTACCGCTTGGCGTGGACCGACTCAGACCTGGCCTGCCGTGAGTGGTTCCGCCGCCAAGCGACAAGCAGGGGAATGGTCCTAGACGAAGACGTCAACGGGAACCTTTGGGCGTGGTGGGGCGGCCCCGGACCGAACGCAGTGGTCACCGGCAGCCACCTCGACAGCGTGCCGGGAGGTGGAGCATACGACGGACCGCTCGGTGTCGTCGCGGGGTTCGCTGCCATAGACCGCCTTGTGCATTCCTACACGATTCCGCCACGGCCGGTAGCCGTCGTAAGCTTCGCCGACGAGGAAGGCGGCCGTTTCGGCGTTGCGTGCGCAGGCAGCCGGCTCATGACCGGGCAGGTCGACCCGGAGGCGTTGCTCCGGCG
>JAKAZH010000052.1 GCA_021815935.1 Actinomycetes bacterium | reverse complement strand
ACCGAGATCTGCAGCGTGCCCGGCCAAGTGACACGAGCGTAAGCGGCCCCCAGGTCGGCCGTGTCGTCCAGGCGGGCCACGACTGTGGAAGTGTTGATGTCTATCAGGGGCTCTTGCAGCTTCACGCCGGCGAAGTTCGCTACCTGTGAGACCGGGAGCGCCCCCGAAGGTGTCACGCGGATGTGGCGAAGCTCGAAAACCGGGCTGTATAGCGACCCGGCGGAGAGGCCGGCAACTACGAGAACGGCCCCGGACGCGACAAGCCGGTGAAGACGTCGACGCCCTTCTTGGCGGCGCGCCTCGACCCACCGGCCGGCGATACGCGGGTCGACTCGGGGGCGAGTCAGGACGTCAGTCATCTTTTGCCTTTCCGTCTGGGATCTCTAAACCTCGCCAAGGCTGATGCAAAGCTCAGGTTGACATTGAGACTGTGGCGGCTTCCGTGCGCGTCCATGTGGCGGCTTCCGTGCGCGTCCCTGCGCCGGCCTGTCACGACGGCCTCTCTGGCACGAACCCGATCATCTTGACCTCCGGGTGCAAGTCGATCGAGAATCGTTCTCGAACTCGGCGCTGCACGAGCGCGATGAGCGCCGCCACGTCGTCAGCGGAACCGCCTTCGTCCGCCTGGATGAAATTCGCGTGCTTCACCGAAACGGTTGCCGTGCCGACGCGTAGACCCTTCAAGCCGGCGAGGTCGATAAGGCGACCCGCCGAGTCTCCGGGCGGGTTCTTAAAGACTGACCCGGCGTTCTGCCCGCCCGGCTGGTTCTCTCGACGCCATCGGACTATGCCCGCTATGACGCCACGTCCGTTCCCAGGGTCGCCAGGCCCAAGGCCGAATCTCGCTCCGGTGACGAGCTGGCAGTCTGTCAGAGCGGAGCTGCGATACGACAAGGCAAGCTGATCGGCGTGAACCTCTCTCGTCTGACCCGCTTGTGGTCCCCTAAGATCGAGGATGGTAACGGACTCGAGTGTCTGTGAGATCTCCGAGCCGTGGCCGCCGGCGTTCATACGGACCGCCCCTCCCACTGATCCCGGGACTCCCACCGCCCACTCCAAGCCTGTAAGCCCAGCTTCGACGCTGCGCCGGGCGAGCGCGGGCAGTGCCACCGCTGCGCCGGCGCAAACACGGGACCCTTCGACCGCAACAAGGCCGAAGGCTGAAGCGTCGAGGAGCACGGCTATTCCTTCGAAACCGCGCTCGGCCACCAGCATGTTCGACCCCCTGCCGATGACGAGCGTAGGGAGGCCGCTCGCTTCCACTGCTTCTACGAGCAGTGCAAGGTCGCCGGCCGAGCCGACTGTGACGACCAGCTCGGCGCTGCCGCCAACCCTGTAGGTGCTTCGAGCGCCGATCGAGCCACCGCGAACAACCCGGTCACCGAGCGGGGCAAGCACATCGCTAGCCCGCAATGCCGCGCCTCGGGATTGTGCGATGTTCACTGGCGAACTGCCTTCATCGCCGTCCGACGGCATCGAAGGATGCCATGACCATATCCGGGATCGTCGTGATGTCACCTGCGCCGAGCGTCAGACAAAGATCTCCGCGCTGAAGCAGCTCGGCCAAAAGGCGAGCGACCGATCGGAGCGTCCCGGCGCGGTGGATCTCGATGTCGGGATGGGAACGCCGTACTGCCTCGACGATCAGGTTCTCGTCGACTCCAGGCCTCGGCGCCTCGCCCGCTGCGTATATTCCGGCGACGACGACGACATCAGCACCCACGAACGAGTCTGCGAACTGGCTCCAAAGCGCCTCGGTCCGGCTGTAGCGGTGCGGTTGGAAGACTGCCACGACCCTCGACCAATTGCCCAGACGCGCTGTGGCTATCGCTGCCGCTACTTCGCTCGGGAGATGGTCGTATCCGTCGACAAACGACACGCCAGCGGCGCTCCCCCTCGATTGGAAGCGGCGAGCAACCCCCTTGAACGCGCCGATGGCATCGCCGAGAGATCCGATCGGGGCACCCAGAGCTGCGCCGACCGCGACCGCTGCTGCAGCGTTACGCACGTTGTGAAGCCCCGGCACTGCGAGGTGCACGACGACATCCTGATCGACTACACCCTGATCGACTACATCCCGATCGCCTGGTCGGCCGTGCGAGTCGACCTGCCGGCCTGGTGCAGACTGGACAGCTCGTGGAGTTACCCGAACACGAAAGTGGGATCCGTCGCTGTGCATTTCGACGCCGACGACGGCAAAATCGGACGTCAGTGACGTTCCGTATGTCAACATCCTTCGCACGGTGCCATCCGCCCTGGCAGCCACCCGCAGTGCGCCTGGGTCATCGGCGCAGAGCACCGCTACACCGTCATGCGCTGAAGCGAAGCGGGTGAACTCATCCTCGAGCCTCCCGACGTCACCGTAGAACTCGAGGTGGTCCGCCTCGACGTTTGTGACCACGACGGCTTGCGCGTCGAGTTTCGTGAAAGTCCCGTCGCTCTCGTCGGCCTCGACGACGAGCCACTCCCCGTCCGGGTCCCACCTCCCGCCCGGGCCGAGCCCCACGATCTCCGAACCGACGATCCACGAAGGTTTCCAACCGAGACGATCCAGTGTTACCGCGATCATCGCCGTCGTCGTGGTCTTTCCATGCGTGCCGGACACGGCTATCGTGCGTTTGAACGAGCAGATAGCGCCCAAAAGATCGGCACGGCTCCATACAGGCGTTGCCGAATCCGTCGCCGCCGTGATATCGGCGTCGTCGTCGGGGACCGCAGTAGAGCGTACGACCAGATCAGCAGCAGCCGCCGATTCGGGGGTGTTTCCTACCGCAATAGCAACACCGAGCCGACCGAGGCGCTGCAGGCTCGGCGAGTCGGAGGCATCGGAGCCCGTGAGCACATAACCCATCTCGACGAGCACGGTCGCGATCGCGCTCATTCCTGCTCCGCCGGCTCCGACCACGTGCACTCGTCGCGCCCGGGCCAGTCGAGATCCAAGCTCTCCGGCGTAACCTGACGTCCGAGGACCCCACGGTGTCTGACCTCCCGGTGTCTGACCTCCCGGTGCCCGAGCCATTGGCGCCTCGTCGTCTGACAGCTCATGCACGAGCGTGCCTCTCGGCGAGGCGGGCGACGCTGTCAGCCGCGTCCGGCCGGCCGAGAGCACGCGCTGCGCCGGCCATCTCGTTGATTCGTTCCGGCTCCGACGTCAGATTCTCGACGGCCTCTGCCAATCTCGCTCCGTCGAGATCCGAGTCGGCGATCAGGAGGGCTGCTCCAGCGTCAGCCAGGAACCTCGCGTTGTAGGTTTGATGGTTTCCCGGCGACCCGGAGAGCGGAATGAGGATCGAGGCCACCCCGACGGCCGCAATCTCTGCGACGGTCGTAGCGCCCGCCCGGCTCACGAGCAGATCACCGGCACGCAGAAGCAGGTCCATGCGATCCTCGAATCTCACCCGTCGGTAATCGATGAGGGATCCCGTCGGCAGCTGGCGCCGGGAGAATTCGTCCCAGTCACGCTCGCCGACGACGTGGTAGATGGTGATCCCGCTCCGAGCCGCCCACGACGACGCAAGCGAGAACACAGCCTCGTTGACCCGCAAGGCCCCTAAAGATCCGCCTACCGCCGCTACGACGACCGCGTTGACGTCGATCCCCAACACCCGGCGCGCCTCCGCCGTACCTTCAGCCGACGTGTCCGCCTCGGCGATCTCCGAACGGACCGGGTTCCCGGTGGTCACCGCACGCGGCATCCGGGTTCCTGGAAACGAGACAGCACACGCAGCAGCGAACCGACCCGAAAGACGATTCGCCAGTCCGGGCACCGCATTCTGCTCCGCTACGACTACCGGCACACCCAAAAGTATGCCAGCCGCTGCCGCGGGGACACTTGCATACCCCCCGACCACCACGACTACTGACGGGCGTCGCCTGCGCAGGATTTGGACGGCGCGCAGGAACCCCCCAAGCAGGCCGGCTACAGCTTTGATGTTGGCCGGGGTAAGCCGTCGCGCTATGCCGCGACCGGGCAATGCCACCAGTTCGAAGCCTGCCGAAGGAACCATCCGGCGTTCGATCCCGCGACTCGATCCGACGAAGAGGATGCTCGACTCGGGATGTCCTCGCGCCACCAAGGCCCGCGCAATTGCGATCGCCGGAACTACGTGGCCACCTGTTCCCCCACCCGCTATGACCGCCCATACCCGAGCGTCTCCCGACGGTTTGCGCCCCTGCGTCGTCAAGTGAGCTGCGCCCGCGACGTCCTTGCGATGTTCGCCAGCATCCCGACTCCGAAAAGCGATATGACTAGAGCCGAGCCGCCGAAGGACACGAAAGGCAGCGGCACACCTGTGACCGGGAGGATACCGACAACGGCACCGATGTTGATCACCGCCTGACTGGCAAGCCACGCGGTGATGCCCGTGGCAAGCAGGCACGCGTAATTCGACGGCGCCCTCGCCGCGACACGTACACCGACCAACACCAAAGCGGCGAAGAGACCGCTCACGAACAGTCCGCCGACAAGCCCGGTCTCTTCGCCGATCACGGCGAAGATGAAGTCCGTCTGCGCATTCGGCAGGTACCCGTAGCTGGCCAGGCTCGCTCCGATCCCGTCGCCGATAACCTGGCCGTGACTGAGCGCTACCAGGGCCTCCACCGACTGGTAGCCGCCCGTATGGGGGTGGGCGAACGGGTGCAAGAAGGCGGTGAGGCGCCGCCACCTGTATGGCGAGGCCTTCGCCAATCCGAACGCCCCGACGACCGCACCGGCGCTCATCGCCCCCATCCACTTTCCTGGTAGACCGGCGGCGAAGAGCATCGACGTCGTTACGACCATCACCACGATGGTCGTGCCCATGTCGGGCTGGACCATCACCAAAGCGGCGACCAGGCCAAGCATCGCCAGCACAGGTCCCGCCTGGTACTTCCAGGGTCCCTTACCGCCACGCCGGTCGAGGACGTCGGCGGAGAAGATGATAAGTGCGAGCTTCGCAAGCTCGGAGGGCTGGATCTGAACGCTCGTCGTGCCGAGCCATCGGGTTGCTCCTCCAGCGCTGACTCCGACGCCCGGCACCAGCACCGCGAACAGGAGGCCAACCGTCATCCACATGAGTACCGGGGCGATCCGTCGCCAGAAGCTGTGATGCACCCGGGACGCAACGAACAATCCAGTCCATCCCAACGCAAGCCATATCCATTGCCTGATGAAATAGTGCCACGGGGACCCGAAGGTCGTGAGGCTCGTGATAGACGACGCTGAGAACACCATGACGACGCCGATCATGCATAGAACTGCCACCAAAGCGATGAGCAGCCAGAAGCCGTTGTCCTTCGAGCGTCTGTTTACAGTCTTAGAGGCGCTCGACTGCGAGTCGCTGCGAGGCTTTCGCCTGGAACCTGTCGGGGACTGCCGCGTCGTCGGGTCGGACCTTTGCTGCGTCTGCACCTTCATCGCCAATCTTCTCCGCTATCTGTCATCAGGGTTATCTGTGCCAACTGGGGTGCAACCCGCAAAGTCGAGGCTCGCGGCCGGGCCGCGGTGGTCCTCACCCTCCACCGCCTCGCGCGATGAAGTCCGCATAGAACGATCCGAGTGCCACAGCAGTAAACAGACCGGAGAGAATCCAGAACCGGATGATCACTGTCGTCTCAGGCCAGCCGACCAGTTCGAAGTGGTGGTGTATGGGTGCCATTCGCAGGACCCTTCGGTGCAAAAGCCGAAAGCTCGCCACTTGAACCACGACCGAAGCAGTTTCGATGACGAACAATCCTCCGATGATGAAGACGAGGAGGTCGACGTTCTCGAGCAACGCTAGAACCGCGATCGCGGTGCCGATACCAAGCGAACCGGTGTCACCCATGAAGATTCGGGCTGGCGCAGCGTTGAACCACAGGAAGCCGCAGCACGCTCCGATGAAGGCCGTCGCTATGGCGGCCTCGTCGAGGGGTGCCGGGTTTTGATAGAGGGCGAAGTGGCGGAACTGGTAGAACCCGATGACAGTGAAGGCTGCGAACGCGAACGCCGACGAACCTGCCGCGAGGCCGTCCAAACCGTCTGTGAGGTTGACGGCGTTGGCGAATCCCACGATCACCAGCACTGCGAGTATCACCCAACCTACTTTTCCCAAGTTGATGCCGGTCGAGTTGAAGCGGGTAAACGACAGATGGGTATCGACTTTCAACCACGTGACAGCCGATAGAGCAAACGCAAGAGCGACGATTAGTTGGGCTCCTGCTTTGGCACGCTTGTTCAGTCCGAGGCTTCGCTGGTTACGTACCTTGATCCAGTCGTCGAGGAATCCGATCCCAGACGCCGCGATTATCGTCGCCACCGCCACGATACCCCGGGTCGTAAAAGCAGAACCGATATGGGCGACAAAATAGCCGGCAACGCTGGCTGCGATTATAGATATCCCGCCCATGGTGGGTGTCCCGGCCTTGGTCAGGTGTTGCCTCGGGCCGTCCTCTCTAATCTGCTGGCCGATTCCACGCTTGACCAGACTGTTGATCAACAGCGGAGTTGCAAGCATGGATACGGCCATGCCGACCAAACCGGCCAGAAGGAGGTCGGTCACGGCTGGCCCTGCCTGGCAGTGAAGATCCGATCGAGCGCTTCTTGCGCCACTGTGACGTCGTCGAAAGCCGCAAACCTTCCGGCGACTTCCTGGTACTTCTCGTGTCCTTTCCCTGCGATCACGACGACGTCCCCGGCTTGAGCTGTTGCAAGGGCGGTTGCGATTGCTTCCGCCCTGTCAACTTGCGACAGGGCGGAACCGCCTGCGTCGGAAACGCCGGCCAGCACGTCCGAAACGATGGCCTCGGGATCCTCAGAGCGGGGATTGTCGGAGGTCACGATCAGAAGGTCCGCCAGTTGAGACGCCGCGAAACCCATCAGGGGTCGTTTGGTGCGGTCGCGGTCGCCTCCGGCGCCGAAGACCACTATCAGTCTCCCCGCGCAAATCTGGCGTGCCGCTGTAAGGACACTGGTCAGTCCGTCCGGCGTGTGTGCGTAGTCGACGATTACGGTGAACGGTTGGCCCACCTCGACAAACTCGAAACGCCCCGGCACTTTTCTAAGAGCCGACAGACCCCCGGCGATTGCCTCCACCTCGACACCGAGAACTCGCGCGCATGTGGCTGCTGCCAGCGCATTCATGACGTTGAACCGGCCACCCAGAGCGATGCTTATGTGCTGGCCTGCCCAGACGAAGTTGCTACCTGTGGGGGTGAAGTCGAGGTCCGTGGCATCGTCGATGGAGAACGTAACGACGTGCGAGCCGCCTTGGTGCAGGGACTGCGAGAGACGTCTGCCCCAGACATCGTCGCCGTTGACCACAGAAACGCCAAGCCTGTCAGTCTCGAACAAACGCGCTTTGGCGTTGAAGTACGACGACATATCACCGTGGTAGTCAAGGTGCTCCGGTGTGAGGTTTAGGAACACACCTGCGGCAAAGCGGATCGAGTCGCAGCGGTGCTGCTCCAGCGCATGGGACGAGACCTCCATCGCCACAGCCCTCCCGCCGGATCGTTCCCACTCCGCCAGCAACGCCTGCAGTTCGGGCGCTTCGGGTGTCGTCCTCGCCTGGCTGAGCGTCCCGACGGCTGCCGCAAGCCAACCGTTCGCGTCGAATATCTCCTTCAGCATAGCGCAAGTCGTGGTTTTCCCGTTGGTGCCGGTTACCCCTGCCACCGTCAGACGGCTCGACGGGCGACCCCACAGAACGTCGCTGAGCGGCCCGAGAGCCCGTCTGACCGAATGGACGATCACCTGGGGAACGTCGACGTCGACGTGGCGTTCGCTCAGGATCGCGACCGCGCCGGCGGCTACCGCCTCCGGGGCGTACGCGTGGCCGTCGACCAGGTTGCCTGGAATACAGGCGAACATAGACCCGTCGCCGCTTCGACGCGAATCGATCACCACGCTAGAGACGTCGACCGTGTCGTCCCCGGCGAGTCCGAGGAGTAGGCCGGAGTCCGCTAGCCCCGCTGATTGTACGAGCTCACCGAGGCGCACGGTCCTCAGGCACCAAGTCGACCGGTCATCGGGGCGTTGTCAAGGCAGACCGGCAATGAGAGACTTTACCGCCGGCCAGTCGCTGTCGGCGCCAGGCGTCATCGAAGTCGGCCCTGCTGGTTGCCCTGCGCCGACCTTCGGCGCGCTCGACGCCGGGTGATCCGCAGACGAGGGTGTCAGGTAGTTGACAGACGACGGCTGGACCATACCCAGCTTGCCCTCTGCAGTCGCAATGATGTTGGCGGGAGAGGAAAGTTCCGCGACTCGCAACCGCAGGCCCTGGTATGTCGTCTCCTGCGCCGCGATGCGGGCGTTAGTGGTGTCAAGCGCGAACTGACGTTGCGCGAGGACTACGTGCGCGTAGACGAGGCCGAGACAGACAAGGGTGGCAGTTGCTACGCATAATCCGAACAGGATTCGTGGGCTCGGCCTGAACCGGGGCTTCGACCCCATCTCGATCAGTCGCAGATGGCTTGCACCTGGACTTCCGACCTCTACGTCTCTGTCTGGCCGACCGCTGGGAGCCTTTGCCGGCAAGCCGCGTCGCTCGCCACTTTCATCTTGCCACTCAGGGCCCGAGGATCGTCTGGACCTGGGGTAGCGTTCCCGGCGAAGTTCTCCTGCAGCCCTGCTCAACTCTTCGACGTCCTCTCATCTGCATCCGACCCGTCGCCGGTACCTGGCGTGTAGCCGAGCGCCTCGACTGCTCTCAAGTGCGCGCTCTCAGCACGATGGTTTCCTTCAACTTCGCTTCTGGAGGGTCTCAGTGCCCCCCGGACCAGGTATCGCACTCGCGGAGTCGCCCCGCAGACACAGGGAAGCCGAGCAGGGCACGCACAGCCGCCGGTCGCAGCCTTCCGAAAACAGTCCTTCACTATCCGGTCCTCGCCCGAGTGGTACGCGAGCGCGACGCAACGCCCTCCGGGCGTTAGGCGCTGCAGCAGCCGGTCCAATGCTGGTCCGAGGATGACGAGTTCATCGTTGACCGCAACGCGGACGGCTTGGAACACCCGACGAGCTGGGTGACCCCCGGTGCGGCGGGCCGGGGCAGGTATTGCTGACTTCACGACCTCGGCCAGCGCAACGGTCGAATTCAACGGTCGCCGAGCGACGATTGCGCTTGCGATCCTCGAAGCAAACCTCCGCTCACCGTGCTCGCGAAACAGCTCCGCCAAATCACCGGCGGGCCATCCGTTGACAATCGATTCGGCGGTCAGGCCGCTCGTGGAGTCCATGCGCATGTCGAGGGGACCATCTGCCCTGTAGCTGAACCCGCGCTCGCCCGTGTCGAGTTGGGGCGAGCTCACCCCGAGGTCGAGGAGCACTGCTGTAAGCGCGGACTGTGGCGCTTCGTCGAGGAACTCGCCGGCTCTGTCGAAACGGGCGTGCCTAAGGCGAACCCGGTCCGCTAACGGCGCGAGAGCCTCGCCGGCTGCCTCGATCGCTGCAAGGTCACGGTCGACGCCGATGAGCACAAGCTGGGGGGCGGCCTCGAGCACCGCCTTGGCGTGTCCCCCCCCGCCCACGGTACAATCAAGGAGTACACCCGGTGGCACTTGTGCAAGCAGGTCGACGACCTCTCCCAACATCACAGGCTCGTGAACGAAGGAGCTCATGGCAACCGTGCGGGCGATCCGCAGCCCCTCGACCAGCTGGCCGTCGGGATTTCTCCCCGATTCAGGCAGGCGGAAGCAGGAGACGGAGAAGGGTACTCCCGCCCTGCTGGTCGGAGGGCTGCGCATCGCCCGCTCGTCGGATCGCACCGCTGTAACACGTTGCGGCCTCAGACCGCTGCGCCGAGCATCGCGTCGCCGGCCGCTTCGTGGACAGCCCAGGCGTCCGGACTCCACAGTTCCACGTGGGTGAGCGCTCCCATCACCAAGACAGTCGACCCCTCTGTGAGCCGGGCGAACCCGCGAAGGTACTGCGGTAACGCGATCCGGCCTTGCCCGTCGAGATCTACTTCCGTCGAGCCAACCGAAAAAGCCCGGGCGCGATTGCGATCCTCGGTCGAGCCCTCGAAAAGTGGTGCCATCTCCCGCGCCTTGTCTTCGAAGGCCGAGGGTGTCCATACTGCGAGGCATCCCTCGCTGTACTTGGACACCAGCGCCTTTTGGTCGAAGGTCGTGCGGAAACGGTGCGGAAGTATCAGCCGCCCCTTTCCGTCGAGGGAGTGCTCGTATCTCCCCACGAACTTCGTTTCCACTTGACACTGACTCCGTCCTCTGGGCGACCAGGGTCCCTCCCTTTCGCTCCACCTGCCCCCACTCTATGGTC
>JAKAZH010000051.1 GCA_021815935.1 Actinomycetes bacterium | reverse complement strand
GTCGGCCCAGCCCGTCGGATACAGCCAAACTCCTGAGTCGCCGCGCTGGATCAGCAGCAGCTGCCCTTCGTCGTTGCCTACCAGGGCACCTACCGTCACCTTGGGCGTGACGTAACCCGAGACGCCTGCGCCGACGCTGTCGAGCCAGCCGGCGAGGATCTCCTCCCGGTCGAATCTGGCGTTGTCGTGGTGCGCGGCGACCCTGATGTCTGCCGCTACTTTGAGCACCTCCTCGAAGCGCTCCCGCTCGTAGAGACTCTCGGTGAAGGCCAGCCCGGTCCTGGCGATACCGGCGAGCGCCTCGCTCCAACGGACCAGGTCCACCTCGCTGGCCGGGCGCTCGGGCATCGCCCGCGAGGTTAGTACCAAAGCGCCGTGTCAGAATACGGGATGTGACAATCAGAGACAACTGCCGTCACTACCTCGCCAGGAGCACACCGAGCGGCGAGTCTGTCCAGCGCTGCCGGCTGTCCGTCAACACCGAGAACCCCTTCGACTGCCCGCCGGGGTGCATCTTCGAGGAAGCCCGGATAGTCTCCGACGCCGGATGGGCCCAGGGGCCTTCGACGAGGATGACGAACACGGCCGACGGCCTTGCGGGCCTGCCGGCACCTTCGAAGCGGCGGAGGGGACGCAAGGGCAGATGAACTATGTCCTTTTTCCAAGGATTCTCGTAGGATTCTCAAAGTTTGCGCATCGACACTAAGGTTTCATGGACCAGGTGCGCACAGCTACGCAGCCCTCACCTCAGACAGCCGTTCCGGATGCCCTGAGCCCGCGTGTGCTCGTCGTCGACGACGAGGACCACATCACCGAACTCGTCGCGATGGCGCTCGGCTACAGCGGGTTCGCCGTCGACCGGGCGGCCTCAGGGCGCGAAGCAATCGACGCGATCGGCGACGTCGTCCCGGACCTTGTCGTCCTCGACGTGATGCTGCCCGACCTCGACGGGTTCGAGGTAGCCAGGCGCCTTCGAAACAGCCAGGGAGCTGCGCAGGCTGTCCCGATCATCTTCCTCACCGCCCGAGACACTACCGCCGACAAAGTGGAGGGACTGCGCCTCGGTAGCGACGACTACGTCACGAAACCCTTCAGCGTTGAGGAGCTCGTCGAGCGGGTGCGTGCCGTCCTGCGCCGGTCCGGGGCGTCGACGCCGACGCCGAGACGCCTCGTGTTCGAAGACCTCGAGCTCGACGAGGACTCCCGCGACGTTTGGCGGCAGGGCCGGTTGATCGAGCTCACCCCGACCGAGTACAAGTTGCTCCACCTTCTGATGCGAAACGCCAGACGGGTCCTCACCCGTGAGCAGATCCTCGAAGAGGTCTGGCAGTACACGTTCAGTTCCAGCACGAGCGTCCTCGACACCTACATCAGCTACCTACGCGCGAAAGTTGACGGCGACAGCCAACCGCTCATCCACACGGTGAGAGGGGTCGGCTACAGCTTGAGGTTGCCCCGAAGTTGACTCTTCGCGCCCGGCTCGTGGCTGCCCTCGTATCCTTGGTCGTCCTGGCCCAGGGCGCCTTCGTCGTGGCCACCTACTTCGCCTATCGCAGCTCCCAGTACCACCTGCTGGACAATGAAATGCGTAGCTCTGTGACACTTGTAGATGCCTATCTCGACACTGCCGCCGGTGTCGCGAACCCGAACGGCATCCCGTCCGGCCCGCATTTCGGACCGACGATGCCCGACACTTCGGACGGCACTCAAGGCGGCACCGGGGCGACAGGGAATCCTGATCCGGGGAGCTCCACACCCCAGGCTTTTGGTGGCTTCGCCTCCCAGAGTGGCCCAGGGGGCGCCTTCACGGGCGGCGCCACCCGCATCGGCGGCCTCGCCGGGGCGTCAGCTGCGTTCACGCCTGGCTCGTACGCCGAGCTGATCGGACCCGGCGGGGCCGTGATAGCCCACGGCTCGTACGAGACCGGAGCTGCCCGCCCCTCGCTTCCATCGAATCTGGGGTCAATCGCATCTGGGTCGAAGATCCTTACCGTCGGTTCGACGAGCGGCTCCACCAGTTTCCGCGTTCTCGTATCACCGGCGGGAAACGGCTACACGAGCGTTCTTGCGACCCCGACGACCCAGGTGACGGACGCGCTCGACCGCCTCCTCGCAATCGAAGGGACAGCTATAGCTGCTCTCGTGGCTGTCATCTCGGCGGGTGCGTGGCTGCTCCTGCGGCGAGGTCTCAGACCGCTCGAGAAGATGGCAGCCACAGCCGGGCAGATCTCGGCGGGTGACTTACGCCAGCGCGTGGACCCGGGGGACCCAGGAAGCGAGGTAGGTGAGCTCGGCACGGCCATCAACACCATGCTCGACGGTCTCGAGATCGCCTTCGCCGAGCGGGAAGCAACCGAACTTCGCCTTCGTCAGTTCCTCGCCGACGCTTCACACGAGCTTCGCACGCCTCTCACGTCGATCCAGGGGTTCGCCGAACTTTTCAGGCTGCACGGTGAGCAGGCCCGGGTGGACTTGCCGACGATCCTGCGCAGGATCGAGCAGGAATCGGCCAGGATGAAGGTTCTCGTTGAGGATCTGCTACTGCTGGCTCGCCTCGACCAACAACCGACACTCGAAGCGCGACCGACGGATCTGGTAGTGATCGCTGCGGACGCATGCACCGACGCCGTGGCAGGAGACCCGTCGCGCCCGATAGCGCTCGACGCGCCCGGTGGCCTCGAAGTGATGGGCGACGCCGCCCATCTCCGCCAGGCTGTTTCGAACCTGCTCACCAACGCCCTTCGCCATACGCCTGGCGGGACTCCAATCGAGGTTTCGTGTTATCGGCGGGGGACGACCGCCATCCTTTCAGTTCGAGATCACGGGCCGGGGCTGAGCGTCGAGGCGCTTTCGCACGTCTTCGATCGCTTCTGGCAAGGCGACAAGGCACGCGTCGGAAGTGGCTCCGGACTCGGCCTGTCCATCGTCGCGGCTATCGCCGCCGAGCACGGCGGCGGCGCTCACGTTGCGAACGCTCCTGGGGGAGGTGCAGTGTTCTCCGTCACCCTTCCCGCTATCGGGCCGCCACAGGCGCCATCCCTCGGCTTTGTGTCGCCGGCAGCGGTGTCACATACAGAAATGCCGTCTGCACCAATGCCGCCTGCACCAATGCCGCCTGGATCGCAACACATCCACAGCTAGGCGAACAACCGGCGCCGGCGAGGCCCACCTTCGCCGACAACCGGACCTCAGCTTTCCAGCGGATGCTCCAATCGGTCGACGTCGACCCCTATGCGCTCCATCCACGTGATCGCCTCAGCCACACGGTCAGGGTCCCCGTCCAGCTCGCAGACGATCCAGCCCACGTCCTCGCTTACGTCAGCTCGTCGGATGTTGGCAAGCACCCCGAAGTCGCGGGCCAATTCGCCTATCACCGGTCTCGGGACGAGCTCGGCCGGGAACGTCAGTCGAACGCGCGGTGACGTCTGGTTCATCTTGATAACAGCCCTCCGTTGAGCAGGCCTTCGTTGAGGTTTCCTGAGCGAAGCCCCTCCAAGTCGAGTGTCACATACCGGTACCCGACCTGCCTTAACGCGTTCACGACGTCAACCCGAAGCGCCACGACACGATCGAGCACATCCACCGGAACTTCGACCCTGGCGGCGTCGCCGTAGTGGCGAACACGTAGCTCCCTAAAGCCGAGTGCTGCGAGGGCCGCCTCCGCCTCTGCGACCCGTCCGAGAACGCCTAGTGTGACCGGGGTTCCGTAAGGGACGCGTGACGCCAGGCATGCAGCGGCAGGCTTGTCCCAAACGTCGAGACCGAGCTCGCGTGCCGCCTCGCGAACCGCCTGCTTGGTCATGCCCGCTGTGACCATAGGAAAGACCGCTCCGCGTTCTCGGGCTGCTACTTGGCCGGGGCGGTGCTCCGACAGGTCGTCGACGTTGACTCCGAGCGCTACGACCGCGCCACGACTCGTCGCCAACGGCTCGAGCCTGTCCATCAGGGCACTTTTACAGTGGTAGCAGCGGTCCGATCCGTTCGCAACGTACTCCGGGCGGGACGTCTCGTCGGTTCTGAGCTGCAGCCAGTTGAGGTCCCATTTTCCCGCGAACACCCGGCACGCTTCGAGCTCCGCCGGCGCAAGCGACGCCGACACCGCAGTCGCCAAGACGACGCTGTCTGCGCCTAACGTGTCGTTGGCCACCCATGCGAGCAGGGCCGAGTCGACGCCGCCGCTGAAAGCTACGACGACGTTCTCGAGCCGGGCCAGTTCCGTCCTCAGCCCGTCGAGGGACTGCAGGTGATCCGAGCTGCGCAGATCCGTCGTCACTGGCAAAGTTTAACCGCCAGCGGCGGTTCGCCCGCGCCTGAGCCCCGGCGCGTGGTCTGCGGCGTTTCGCTCGGTCAGCGGTGAGCGCTACAGAGATCGACCAGCGGGTCGTTCTGCAGGTCTCGTGGTTCGATCACGGCGCCGCAGGACCCGCAGCGCCCATAAGAGCCGGCGTCCAAGCGCTCGAGGGCCGCCTCTACCCCGTCAAGGTCGCGCGTCACCGCATCGAGCAGGGCGGACTCCTCACGGACGTTCAGCCCCGGCACTCCGGACGGGTTGGTCGACATAGGTAAAGGATAGAAGACCGGGGATGGATCAGGCGCAGGCCTGCGCCACGGCGAGGGGCCGGTCGGTTATCAGGACCTCCGCTCCAAGCCGGGAGAGGCGGGAGGCGACCGACGTGTCATTGACAGTCCACGCCACCACAGCCAGGCCTTCCTCGTGGACTGCATCGATCGATGCATCGGTGAGGGACCCGACCCAAGCGTGGATCGCCCAATATCCCGCACCGGCGAGGCGGCGAAGCCCATCCCTGTCGGGAACGCGCTCGCAAAGGTGACCGACTTTGAGGAACGGGGCCGCTCCGAGCACACCGTCGCTTGCGTGCCTCGAGAACGACGACACCACCAGCTGTTCGGTCGCACCCGTGGAGAGAAGTTTCGTCGCGAGCTCCGAGCCGGTAGCTCGGGCGAGCTCGCGACTCGCCCCGGGAGCCATTTTCAGCTCGACGTTGACCCTGCAGCTGTCGGCGGCGGAGATGACCTCGGCGAGGGTGGGAAGCTCAGGAACCTCGATTCGCCGGAGGCGGTCCACCAGCCCTGCCGTGGCTTGGCGGTCGTGGACTACTACGAACTCGCCGTCAACGCTAAGCCAGGTGTCGGTCTCGACACCGTCGAGCGCCAATGCTTGAGCGAGTCGGAATGCTCCGAGCGAGTTCTCGGCCGGCGCCCCCTCGGATACGGCGCTTGCGTTCGTGACACGCGGAGGATAGTCGATGTCGACGTTGCCTCTGTGAGACCAGACCAGGGTGGTCGCCATGTTCAGTTGATTCCCGACATCAGGCCCCGCACGAACCACCTTTGCATGACCACGACGACTACCACAGGGGGAATCAACGCCACAAGCGCCAGGACCATGACAAGGTCCCATTGAGGCACAGCGAAGCTCTGCGCTGCGCCGATAAGACCCTTGACGCCCATCACGACTGTCGCTCTTTTCAGGCTCGAAGCGACGAGCAGCGGCCACAGGTACTGGTTCCAGCCGTAGATGAACTCGAGCACTGCCAGAGCAGCGAGCGTGGGGCGGGCGAGGGGCAGCACCACCGAAACGAGGAAACGGATCGGCCCCACACCGTCGAGGCGTGCTGCATCGGCCAGCTCCGAAGGAAACGCCCTGAAATACTGGCGGAGCAGGAAGACCGCCGTGGCCGAGGCGACGAGGGGCAGTATGAGACCCGCCTGCGTGTCGAGCAGGCCGAGGTTCGCCGTGACTGCGTAGGTCGGGAAGAAGCGCACCTCGATCGGCATCATCAACGTGACGAAGATAAGGCCGAACATTAAAAGCCGTCCCGGAAAGCGAAAGAATGACACGGCGTAAGCGGCCGGTATGGACAGAGCGAGCTTCAGCAATGTCACCCCTAGCGCCATTACCGCCGAATTCTCAAGCATCGAAGTGAGCTTCGGCGTGTCGGGTATCCCGCGGGTCAGCGTCGAGAGGTTCGAGCCCAGCTGCCCGGCCGGCAAGAGAGGAACCCCCCTGAGAAGGTCCGCCGCGGGATGGCTGGCCACGACGAAGCACAGATAGATCGGCAAAGCGAACAGCGCCGCCAACAGGATCAGTCCAAAGTGGCGTGCGACGCCTCCGCTACTGCGTTTACGGCTGCGTTTGCGTCGTCGCGCGGTGCTCGGGACACCCCGGGAAGCCGGGGGATCCAGCAGCATCTCCCAGCCGATGTCGGTCTCGATCAACTGTAGTGAACCCTTCGATTGATGACACGAAACTGCACCGCCAGCAAGATGCCGGCAATCACGAACAGAAGTACGGTCTCCGCTCCGGCGAGACCTACGTCGCCGTTTTGGAATCCGTCTCGGTAGAGCGCGTACACGAGAGTCGTGGTCGAGCCGCCCGGGCCACCCTGACTGACAACGTCTATCACAGCGAAGCTCCCGAACAGCGCCGCCAGCACGTCCATGACGACCACGAAGACTGTGGTCGGGCCGAGCAGGGGGAAGACGATCCTCCAGAAGCGCCTCACAGCGCCGGCGCCGTCGACCGTCGCTGCCTCGACGACGTCGAGCGGGATGCCTTGAAGTCCTGCCGAGAAGAAGACGAAGTCGTATGCCGTCTGCTGCCAGATCGTCATTGCAGATATGAGGATGAACGCTTGTGTACCCGACAGCGCGAAGTTCCAGTTCACCCCAAGCGCCCCGAGAAGCCGGGCGGCGGGGCCGATGCGAGGCTCGAACAGGAACAGCCAGATAGCTCCGGCGACTGCACCGGGGACCGCGTAGCTCCAGATGAACAGCGTCCGATAGACGCTCTTGAATCTCCCGGTCTGCTCGACCTGGACGGCGATGAGGAGGCTCAGAGCCATCGAGACAACCGTGGTGACAACCGTGAAGAGTGCCGTGACTTCCAAGGCCTGGAGGTATCCGCCTGACAGCGCCGCCTGGAAGTTTGCGAGACCGGAGAATCGGGAACCCAACCCGAACGCGTTGGACTCCCGTACAGACTCGACGACGGCCTGGCCGGACGGCCACAAGAAGAACACGCCGACGATTGCGAGCTCCGGGACCATAAGGGCGAAAGGCAGGACGCGGTGGGGGTACACCGCGCCGGCTCCTCGTCGACGGCCCTTGGCTGCGCTTCGCGCCACGGGCTACCCGCCGTACTGGGAGGCGAACTGGGCGAGGATGGCGTCACCTTGGCTTTGCGCCGAGGCAAGCGCCGCCGCGGCTGTCTGCTTACCCGAAAGTATATCCGCTATAGCGGAGGCCTCGACTTGGCGGACCTCCGGAAGGTAGCCGAGGCGGATACCGCGAGTCGTGGGTGTCGGTGTCTTGTTGTCCAGTTCGCTGACAGCCACCTGATCGTTAGGGTGCGTGGCGTAGAAGTTCTGGGAGCTGAGAAGCGTCGCCCCCGCCTTGGTGACAGGCACATAGCCGGTGTTCGATGCCCAAAAGGCCTGAGACGAAGCGGACTTCAAGAACGCAAGGAACTTCGCGTCACCCGGGTACGTGTTCGAAGGTGCACCGGACATGACCCACAACGATGCGCCTCCAACGACGGTGTTCTGAGGCGCCGCGCTGTCGCCTGCGACAACGGGCAGCTCAGACACGCCGAAGGGGAACTTCGCGCCTGCCTGTATGGTGGTCAGGTCGGCGGAGCTCTGCTCGTACATCGCGCAGGTCCCGGATGTAAACAGCGGGACAGTCGAAGTGCTCACACCGTTCCAGACGTACTGGCCTTTCGACGCCATCTGGCCCAGCATCGACAGGTGCGATATGAACGGCGCCGTGTCGATCTGCAGAGTGACACCTTTCGTCGCCGTGTAGCCGTTGTCGTTTGACGCGTACGGGTAGCCGTTCCAAACTGCGAACTGTTCCATGTCGGTCCACATCACGTACGCCCCCGACGAGGTCAGGGCACACTTCTGGCCGTGCGACGCCAGAATGTTCGCATCCGCCTGGAGCTGTGTCCACGTCGAAGGAGGCGACGTGATACCGGCGTTTGCCAGTTCGGTCTTGTTGTAGAACAGGACCGGGGTGGAGCTGTTGAACGGGAGAGAGTCCAACTGGTCCGAGCTCGTCTCGTAGTAGCTGGCAGCTCCACCGACGAAATCAGAAGTGGAGAACGGGATGTTGTTCTGCGCCATCAGCTTGTAGACGGGCACGTACGTACCTGACGCATCCATGATGGTCGCAGTACCGGCGTCGAAGATCTGCGTTATGTCCGGAGCTGCGTGAGCCCGGAAAGCTGCGATCGTGTCGGAGAGGACCTGCGAGTAGGAGCCTTTGTATGTAGCGGTCACGTGGTAGGTGCTCTGGGATGCGTTGAACTCGTCGAGCAGATGATTGAATGCCGTACCTAGTACGCCGTTGAAGGCGGTCCAAACGCTTAGATCGACCGGTCCACTCGAAGATGCCTGGGAGGCCACGGCGGTCGTAGCCGACGAGGAACCTGTCGTAGATCCCGCCGACTTCGCCGTGCCTGCAGAATTCCCGCATGCGGCTGCCAGAAGCCCTAAGGACGCGACGGCGCCTGTGACCTTCCTGCGATTGATAAGAGCCCTCGACATGTGCATTCACTCCCTCGTGAAGTTTCTTCGGATGTCCTTTGCAGGCCAACCGTAGGAGACGAACTTGAACGCAGAGTTTCCTTCCGGTAGCGCACAGCTGGCGATCAGATGAATTCGCGGTGCGGCCCCCAACTGGGTCGTGTTGGCGGCGGGAGGTTGCGGGGTGGGCCGCCAGGGTCTCGAACCCTGCACCTTGGGATTAAAAGTCCCCTGCTCTACCGGATGAGCTAGCGGCCCGACCGGACTTGATCCTAGACGGTCACCGGTCGCGGCGCAGCGACCGCGCGGTATCGGGAGCACCTGTCGGGTGGTCACCGCCGCGTCGGGACCAAGGAATCGCCCCACAGTTCCGGTTAGCTTCGCCTTAGAGGGCACAATGTAGGGCGTGTCGAGTCACTCTTCAACCGCCATCATCGTCGACCTCGCCGACCCGCAACGCCTGGAGGCACTCAAGGGCCTCTCCCCGCAGGCAGACTCGCTGCGTGTCGGCTCGTGGGAGGTCGGCGTCACCACGGGCGCGGACGTGATCATCGTCGACGGGACGGACCCGGGTGGAGGACTCGCCGGCGAGATCGGCCGGGCGGTAGCCGACGGAGCTACCCTGCTGTCCCTCGGCGGGGCCTCGACAGGAGCCGAACAGGGTTGGGCCGACCTTGTCGGCCGCCGAGTCGACACCGAGCTACCCAACTCGGAGTGGTTCGTCAAGGTCGCCGAAGAGGCGTCGCGCTGGTCGGCACGCCTGCCCGGTGAGTTCCCGGTCGGAGGGGCGTTCAGGCCCTTGCAGCTCGCCGAAGATGAAACGGTTCTGGCGTATATCAGTGTCGCCTACTGCGACCGGCCCGTCCTGGCGCTGCGCCGCCACGGAGCCGGGCGCATCATCACCTGCGCCCTGACAGCCACGTCCATGCTTCGCAGCGCTGCGCTCTCCAGGTTCGTCTCACGCATCGTCGGGTCGCCAAACCCGGTCTCTCGTACGCTCGGCCTGGGTATCGTCGGCTTCGGGCCTCTCGGGGGGATGGGCCTTCATCACGGGCTCGGCGCGTCCGCCACCCAGGGGCTCGACTTCGTCGCTGTCTGCGACAACTCTGGTGAACGCTTGAAGGCCGCCACTGAGAGCTTTCCGAGCGTCGCCGCGTACTCGGGGGTCGACGATCTCGCAGGCGACCCGGACGTTTCGATCGTCGTCGTCGCGACACCGCCATCGACGCATGCCGAGCTTGCAGAGCGGTTCCTGCGCTCCGGGAAGCATGTGGTCTGCGAGAAACCGATGTGCTTTACCCCCCGCCAAGCCGACAGCCTGATCGAGCTTGCTGCGCAGAACGACGTGATGCTGACAGTCCATCAGAACAGGCGGTGGGACCAAGACTTTCTGGCGGTCGAGTCGGTGGTGAGCTCCGGGCGTCTTGGCACGGTCTTCAACATGGAGACCTTCGTCGGAGGTTTCGAGCACCCCTGCCGTGCGTGGCATTCGGAGGTGTCCATTTCGGGAGGGGCGATCTACGACTGGGGCGCCCACTACCTTGACTGGACGCTGCTGCTCCTCGGCGACGACCCGGTACGGGTCAGCGCCACCGGGCACAAGCGGGTCTGGCACGATGTCACGAACGAGGACCAGGTCCGGGTGAGGCTCGGATGGGCCGACGGTCGCGAAGCGGAGTTCGTCCATAGCGACGTTGC
>JAKAZH010000050.1 GCA_021815935.1 Actinomycetes bacterium | reverse complement strand
GCCGGCCAGCGGGGCTGGTACGTGCAAGGCGCAGGGTGCACCTCAGTCGGCGCGGCCGGCGGGTTCACTCAAGGGGGCGGCTTCGGCAGCTTCTCCAAGCGCTTCGGCACCGCGGCCGGGAACCTGCTCGAGGCCGAGGTGGTCACCGCCGACGGCCGGGTCGTGATCGCCAACGAGGCCCGCCATGGTGACCTGTTCTGGGCCCTTCGCGGTGGGGGCGGGGGCACCTTCGGCATCGTGTCCCAGATGACCATGCGGGCCTATCCCCTGCCCAACACCCTCGGCGCGGTGATGGGTACCGTCACCGCCGCCACCGACGACGACTACCGCGACCTGGTGGAGACGGTAGTGAGGATGGTCCCGGCGCTTGACAATCCGCACTGGGGCGAGCAACTCGGTTTCGGCCCGGGCAACACGATCCGACTGTCCCCGCTGTTCGTCGACCTGGCCGAAGACGACGCCCGGGCCGCCTTCTCCCCCCTCACGCAGTGGGTCGACCGCCACGACAGCGCCTCGTCCTCGCCCATCGAATTCTTCACATTCCCGTTCGCCGACCTTTGGAACGCCTCGTTCTGGGACAAGCGGTCCCCCGGGTTCATCCAACGGGACCTGCGCGCCGGTCAAAGCAATGAGCTGTTCTGGTGGGAGTCCGACGCGGCGCAGGTGGCCTGGTACCTCGAAACGTACCAGTCCCGTTGGCTTCCCCGGAAAGCCTTCGAGGAATCCCCCGCCGCTCTCGCCGCCAGCCTCTTCGCGGCGTCACGGCGCGCACCCTTCGCACTCCACCTCAACAAAGGCCTCTACGGAGCAGCGCCCCAGGCCAAGGCACGTGATCGCTCCACGTGTGTCAACCCGGCCGCGTTGGACGCCTCGGCTCTGCTGATCATGTCCTCGGCCCAGCATCAGGTCTATCCGGGGATTCGCGGCCGCGAGCCCGATCAGGCCCTCGCCCGTATGAGAAGCGCCAGCATCGACGCCGCCATGCGCATCGTCCGCAACGCCACCCCCGGCTCAGGTGCCTACCTGAACGAGGCCGACTACTTCGAGCCTGACTGGCAACGCAGCTTCTGGGGACCCAACTACCAACGTCTCCTCTCCATCAAACACAAATACGACCCGACAAGCCTCTTCCAGGTCCATCACGGCGTCGGCACCGACCGATAGCTCGAAGCCACCATCGCCGACTGCACGTCGCGCCTCGGCGCCCCACCGACCGCCCAAGGTCCAGGTTCTCCCCACGGGGCTGTGGAGCAAGAGCGGTCAACCAGGGTCCCCATTACTGCTGCAGCGTGGCTCGAAGGGAACCGCGCGGGGCGATGACGCTCGAGGACCTGGTCCGCCGATACCTCGGCACCTCGGTCCCACGACGACCGCCGGCATACAGTCCTGGTCTGGTCTAGGTGCCCGTGAGGTTCCCCAGAGTGCTGGGGCAAACCAGAGTGCTGGGGCAAAGCAGCCTCCAGGCCATTTCCAGCGCCCCGGGCGAACCCTCGGAATATCAGAGCGAGTCAGGCCTGATTGGCTGCGGTCTCAAGCGTCTCCTTGATGACAGCGATGCCGCGGTCCATGAGCTCTCCGGTGCGCTCCGCCAGCTCGTCAGGCAAGACGTCGGTGATCCATACGAACCGGCACCGGGCGTCTCCGTCGGGGTGCACCTCGACCGAGGCGTTGTGATGCGTGCTTCCCATCGGACTCTCCACGACGGTGTAGGCCAGTCGTCGGCGGTCGTCGTCGATACCGAGAAGGTACTCCTTGGCCACGGCTCCACTGAAGAAGGTGATCTCCCGCTCGCGTGGTGACAGCATCTCGACGTCGGTGATGAACCCCGGGGCGAGGCGCTCGTGCAGGGCGGCGAAGTCGCGTACCGCGTCCCAACATTCGGCCGCACCTGCCTCGACGACAACTTCCCTGACGATTGACGCCATACCACTCTCCTATCTGATCGATGCATCGATATCTGCCCCGACACCGGGCCTGCGAGTCACCGCATCGGCCGCTTCCCGTCAGCGACTCGAAGCACAGACCAATCGGCACGCTCACCGCGGTGGCGACTCGGCGGCGCGCCACAGATGCCACGACGCCACCGTCCGGTAGGGCCGCCAGCGTTCCCCCCGCCGCTCGACCTCCCCAGCGTCCGGCATGTGGCCGTTGGTGAACGTAATGGCGAAGCCGCGGCGTAGCCCGTAATCATCGAGCGGGAGCACGTCGGGGCGGCCGAGGCGGAAGATGAGAAACATCTCGGCGGTCCAACGACCGACCCCACGCACCGCCGTCAGACGCTCGATCACGGTCTCGTCCGGCATGGCCTGCGCGTCGTCGAGGGTCGGGACCTCGCCGGCCAGGCTGCGCTCGGCCAGATCACGTATCGCCCGCATCTTTGCTTGGGACAAGCCCACGTCGCGAAGCTCCTCGTCGGCCAGGGCGAGGACCCGCTCGGGCTGAGAGCCGCGGCCGGAGCGCTCGAGCAGGGTGGTGAAGCGCCGGTGGATGGTAGCTGCCGCCTTGGGGCTCAGCTGCTGGTGGACGATCGCCTCGCTGAGGGCAGCAAAGGTGTCGGGCGCCGCCTGGAGCTCCATGGCGAACGGTCCGATCGACGTGATCAGAGCACCCAGGTCCGGATCCGCGGACCGGAGATGACGGACAGCCCGGCGAGTGTCGAAGCTGAACCCCGTGCCTGTTTGCGACGGCCCCGTCGCCATCACCGGCGCCGCCCCCTCGATCCCCAGGATCCGCCGTTTGGTGTCGGTGCCGCCGCCGGCGGAGAAACCACCGATCCTTCCTCCCGCGGCCAGCACCCGGTGGCAGGGAACAACGACGGCAAACGGGTTGTGCCCGAGGGCCTGGCCGACAGCCCGCGCCGAACCCGGCTGACCCAGCCGCTCAGCCAGCTCGCCGTAGGAGATGGTGACCCCGGCCGGGATCGAGCGAGCCTCCTCGTACACCCGCCGTCGAAAGCCAGACAGCCCGCCCATGTCGAGCCGGATCCACGAGAGATCCGGGCGCTCCCCGGCCAGGTGCCGGGTGATCGCGTCGATGGCCTGGCTCACCGACGCCGGCGGCTCGGATTCGACGGCTCCTATGTGGCGCTCGGTGACGCGCCGGCGGGTCGCTGCGACGGATGCCTCGGGCAGCTGGACGGCGACCACACCGACGCTGTTCCACACGATGGCGCACCGTCCGACCGGCGTCTCGAACAAGGCGAACCCGACAACCGACCGCGTGGTGCCCGACCCGGTCACCACCCGCCGACGGCGTTCGTGCTCAGGTGCCTTCGGCGACGACATCGAACTCGTTTCCTTCCGGGTCGCAAAGGGTCGCCCACCGGGCGCCGCCCTCGTCGAAGTCGGCCTTCCGCACCGCGCCGAGAGCGACCAGCCGGCCGACCTCGCCCTCGAGATCATCGGCGATCAGATCAGGGTGAAACCGGTTCTTCGCTGCCTTTGCCTCGGGAACGCGCACGAACATCCAGTGCGGACGGCGGTCGAGGGGGTCCTGGAGGCCGATAGCGGCGAACGCCTCGGTCGCCCCGTCGTCGACCGCCCTGCCAAGGACAGCCGACCAGAACGCGACCAGCTCGGCTGCATTCGCGCAGTCGAAGGTCACCGCGTACAGGTTCACGCTCACGTTGCTCCTCCTTTGGTATGGAACACCGGCCAGCACACCTCGGTGCGGTGCCGGGACTCGTCGCCGGTCTGCTCGCTGCTCACCACGTAGTGCTCCCGGATCGGCCCCGCCACGCCGATCTCGCGCTCAGCCACGAACGTGCCCAGGGAGCCGTAGGTCTGGTCCAACTCGGCGAAGGCACCGTGGTGGACCGTGACCGCCAGCTCGACACCGGGGATCTCGACCAGCTGCAGACGCCCGACCGGATCGAGCCCTGCCAGCTCGGGCTCGCCGGCGACCGGGACGAACGCCACCACCACACCGAGCTCGTCCTCGAAGAACTCGCTCGGGTACAGCGCCCCGTCAGGACCGCCGCGGGTGGCGTGCATCGAGCGAAGCCCCTGGTGGAGCTCGTCGAACGCCTCGCCCCACCACGTTTCGATATCGCCCATCGCCACCGGCTCGGAGATCGCCAACGCCGAGGCGGCACTCACCGTCCGGTACTCCACAGTGATCGGCGTCGCCGGCCGCTCGAGGATCGCCCGCAAGGAGGCGACCGTCTGCTGGGTGTGCTGCAACTCCGCCTCCATCTGGCGGAGATGGGCCACGATCAACTCGTTGCGCGACGCGGCGTCGGGTGCAAAGAGAACGTCTTTGAGCTGGTCGAGCGGCATCCCGAGGTCACGGAACCGGCGGATAACCTGACCGATCGGCACCTGGGAGGCGTCGTAGTAGCGGTACCCGGTCGACGGGTCCACGTCTGCCGGCTCCAGCAGACCCATGTCGTGATAGCGGCGTAGCGCCTTCACGCTCAGATAGGTCATACGGGAGAAGTCGCCGATAGCCAGCCGGGTGGTCATGACACCAGTCTCGCTCTCCCAGGGCGCCGCTCGGCGAACCGTCGACTCCACCTCAGGCTCCTCTCGCCTCGGGGCACACGCCCCGACCGGGCAGGAGGCGGGTCAGCAGCGCCACCCCCACCAGGAGGACCACCAGCTCGACGAGGCTCCGGCCGAACGCCTTGGAGTACCCACCGACCAGCGCGCCGTAGAACACCACGCCGGTGATAGCCACGCCGAGCGCGTTGCCGACCTGCTGCATCGTCGACAGGGCGCCCGAGACCGTGCCTGCGTTCTGCGAGGTGGTGTGCGAGAGCACCGTCGTGGTGAGCGGCGTGATCGCCAGTCCCTGGCCCGCTCCGACCAGGACCAAACCGGGGGCCATCAGCCCGAGCGGGCCACCGCCGCCGAAGTGGCCGACGAACACCAACAGCGCCACGTCGCCGCCAGCCACGAGAAGCGCGCCCACCAAGACGAGGTCCCGACCGAATCGCGCCGTGAGCACCGGGGCCCTCAGCGAGACCACCAGGTAGGAGGCGGCAAGGATCGTGAACACCAGGCCCGCGTCCAAGGGGTCGAGCCCGCGGCCGTCTTGGAGGTACAAGGACAGGACCAGGAAGAACGCTGCCTGGCTGCACCAAAACGCGAGCTGCGTGCCGAGACCCGATCGCAGCGTGGTAGATCGGAAGAGGAGCGGATCGAGCAACGGGGTGCCTCCCCTCGCCGCCAACCGGCGCTGGTGCACGACGAGGGAGACTGCACACACGGCCGAGGCAGCGAAACAGGCCCACGTCCAGGCCGGCCAGCCCAGCGCATTGCCCTCGATCAGGGGAAGAACGAGCGCAATGATTGCAAGGGTGACGAGTGCCATCCCGAAGATGTCGACAGGCTTGGCGTGCTCGGCACGGGACTCGGGAACGATCCTCGGTACCAGCGCCAGGGCGATCACACCGATCGGCACGTTGATCAAGAAGATTGCCCTCCACCCGCTGCCTGCGACATCGGCGGCGATCAGCAGCCCCCCGACGACCTGGCCGCTCGCTGCGGCCAGGCCCATGACGATCCCGTAGGCGGTGATCGCCCTCACCCTCTTCGACCCGGTGTAGACGACACCCAGGAGCGACAGCACGTTCGGGCTGATCAGCGCGGCCGCGATCCCCTGCCCGAAGCGGGCGCCGACGAGGACCGCTGCGCTCGGCGCGAGCCCGCAGAGCCCGGAGGTGACCACGAACAGGCCCAGCCCGACGCTGAGCGCCCGGCGCCTCCCGATCCGGTCGCCGATCCGGCCCGACGCGACGAGGAACACGGCAAAAGCCAGCCCGTAGCCGGCCACCACCCACTCCACCTGGCTTGCGCCAGCGTGCAGGCCCGACTGGATGGAGGGAAGGGCGACGTTCACGATGAAGAAATCAAGGACGATCATGAACGTTCCCGTCATCAGCGCCGACAGCGGGCCCCATCCGCCCGGTACCTCTGAGTTGGGCGTAGCGCTCGCCAAGGTGGTGCCGGTGGGTGTCCGAAGGAGCGTCACACAACAAGACTGGACCCTCCCCCGGCGGGAGAGTCAAGCCCCCGACCTCGTGCTTCGCACCTCCCGGGCCGGAGCAACGTGAGAAGTGCTGGCTGAGTGGCGAGAATCACTTTCCAGTCCCTCGTGTCCCACCGTGTCGATCACCGGGACCTGCTCAGCGACCTGGTCCACGATCAAGCTGCAACTGGATCACCTTGAGGACCTGCCGAGCCGAATCGCCCAAGCCACGGCTACATCGACAAGGGCTGCGTCCGAACGCGACCGAGCCGGGGTCTGGGTGTGAGCTGAGATGAACAAGCGTGACGGTCGCGGATCGATCAACACCAGCGCGGTCGAGACAACAAAGGTCAGCGCCATATCCGACACCAAGACGATGGCGAACCCCACGAAGTCGGCCCGCCCGCCAAGTGAGCACAGGCGCAGGAGGACAGCGCACCAGCCACCCCGGAGGCACACGTCCGCGAGGTTGGCGAGAGGCGCCGCATTCACTGGGACGGTGGTGTGGATAGGGACCAGCGTTCGGTGTCCAGACCGCGATGCGAGCGGAACGCCTTCGCCGCCTGGACGAAAGCCATTCGAGACGCAGGCGGGCAGCAGTCGCGCCGGACCGCAAGCCGCGCCCCGTCGGCGCTGGACCTGGCACGGCCAGCCCGCACCGCGGACAGGTTGCTCGCCTACAGGATGACGCGGTAGTCGATGAGCAGATAGCCAGCCGGCGACATCGTGCTTCGAATCGGCTCGAACCGCATCGCCGGCAAGGCGTCGAGGAGCCTCCGCCCGCGGCCCACGATCGTCGGCGCGATCACCAGTCGGAGTTCGTCGACCACGCCCGCGGTGAGCAGTGCCTGGGCGACCGAGATGCTTGCATGCACGCCGATGTCGGCCCCGGGTTGGTTTCTCAGATCCCGTACGAACTCGACCAGGTCGCCCTCGACCACGCTCGTATTAGCCCAGCTCCGATCGAGGGGCGTGGAGGTGGCGACGTACTTCGCGACTCGGTTGATGAAGGTCGCGAACGGCTCGAGCTCGCTGCCCGGCCAGAACTCGGCCCATTCCTCGTAGCTGCGCCGGCCGAGGATGACCGAGTCCTGCGCCCCGATGACGGCGTTGAGGTTGGCCCCCATCGCCTCGTCCCAATCGGCGAAGAAACCATCGGGCCTCTCCGCGACGCCGTCGAGGGACAGCAGCTCGTATGCGACGACCTTACGCACGTTCGACACCTCCGATTGACGATGGATCCTACAGCGTGGACTGGTGGTCGGGCGCTCCCGCCTGGGGTCGCTGCGACGAGCGGCAGTCCCGGCGGCAAGCGCCAACTGGGCCGTCGCCCGATCGCTGACAGGAGTGAAGTTCGGAACAGCCGCCACCGGCGTCCTCGGTAGAGCGCTCGTCCCCGCTACTCGTGCGCGAGGCCACGAGGTGGTCTGGATGACCAAGACCCCGTCGAAGCAGGACTTGGTGCGCAGCCTGGGAGCGCGCCCGGTCGTATCCGACGCTCTCGACCCCGACGCTGTCGCCCAGTCGGAGCACCGGAGCTCTGCTTCAGCCATCGGTGGCAAGAGACTCCGGCTCGGGTGTCAAAGATCACGAACCGCACCGTCGCCGACGAGTACGAGGCCGTGAGCGAACGCGTCGACGCGCTCTATGGCGAACAGCCCATGGTGCCGGCCGACCTTGAGACCCTCGCCATGACCAAGCTCCGACGAGAGAGCTATGCCCGGATGCTCGGCAACGAGCTGGGCACCCGGCCGATCGAGCTCGAGTGCCGCATGGAGTCCGCCTGCGAAACCTGCACGTACTTCCGCACCACCGTGGAGCTTGTCATCTGTCAGACGAGTAGTCGCTCGGTGCCGAGCCCCCCGATGACGAGCCGCTCTCGTCGGTCGCTAAGCAGCGTCCTCGTCCAATCGGTCGAACCGCCGTCTCCGATTTCGACACTTGTACCGGACTCGGTGCCAACGTAGAGCTTGTAACAGAGGTCGAGGTAGTAGCCACGCCCTTCTTGTCGATCGGGATCAATTCGCAGGTCGACCTCTGGAGCGAGCGCGCGCAATGGAGCGAGGACCTGTTCTTCAAGCAGCCGAGATCGGCCGGTGAAGTCGGTCACCGCAACTTCCACCGTCCACGTTGGTCGCCAGCTTCGAAGAAGCGAGGCCAGGTAGCCGACCTGCTCGACCAGGGCTCCACACTCAAACGACGACCTCGGCAGTGCCCGGCCGGCAGTGACGAGCCCGAGGAGCCGAAAGTGGGCCGGCGCCCTGTGGCTTCCATAGTGCTGTGCTCGGACCTGGCGCTGGGAGGCGGCGAGCCGCACGATCGATTCCCCGCCGCCTGGTTCCCGCAGCGCCGCTCGTCGGAGAAGTGCCGCCTCCAACGCCAGCACGTTCGTCGAGTCTGAAACGACCTCGACGTTGCGGTCCGTCGCCACGGCTTTGTTCTGGTCGACGGCAGCGAGGGTCGAGCACGTCCCGAGCGGGCAGAGCGGGGACAGCTCGATCGGGTGGTAGCCATCAGGTAGGAGCGACCAGGCCAGCTGCTCGAATGCGCTCAGCACACGCGGGTCTACTGGAGCGGGGCGGACGAATCGGCTATCGGCGTAACGCTGGAGAACCGTCCTTGGCTGGAGGCGGCCAGCAAGTCGCCGGTGGACCTCCAGGAGCACGGATTGGAGGTCGCTTGGTTGGAGTTCGAGGAGCGTTTCGACGAAGTCGACACCTGCGTCCCTGGTGATGCGCTGGAGCGGCCCCTCAGCCACCAGGCACGCCAACCAGTTCGCGAGCCATTCGCAGTTCCTCGTGGCACGGGTGCGACACGTGTGCCTTGCTAGCAGCCGTCGTACCGAACCCGGTCCTCGTGTAGAGCGCTATCGCCGGGTCGTTCCCGCGGGTCACCCATAGGGCGACACGAGTCGCCCTGGCGGCCACTGCCCACTCGACGACGCGCTCAACGAGGAGACCGCCCAAGCCCTGGCCGCGTGCGTGCGGCGCGACCCACATCGACACGAGCTCGACGGTCCCCGGCTCCTCGTCGCTCCGGTACGCGCCGACCAATCCGACGACGCCAGCTTTGCCCTCTGCGATGAAGTTGGCGGACGCAAACCCCTCCGAGCGAGCCGCAGCGTCGGTTTGCCACGCCTCATCAGGACGGTTGCACTCCTCATCGAAGGTCGACTCGAAGGCGAGCGGTGAATCTGCAAGGGCAGCGAGCCGTACCTCGCGGAGCAGCCTGCCCTCAGCTGACCGGATTCGCCTCACCTGGACAGGCATCTTCCATTATGGCATCAAGAGACGTGCGCCGTCAACGGATGGTGGCGCTCAGCCCATGACCAGTCGGGGCGCACTCTGCCCCGTACCAGCGTGTGTGTCCCACCGTCGACCTCGCGCCCCCGAACATGGACGCCAGACGTCGGGCGGCGGTGACTCGCTACCGGCTATCTGTGACGTCGTGCTGTGGCACTCTCTCGAGATGGACCCTGTGTACCGTCGTGACGCCTTCCCGGCTGACGTGCGCCTGGAGCGTGACGGGCTGCGGTTACGTCCCTGGACTTTCGGCGACCTCTCATGCATCGAAGAGGCGAGCAGGGATCCAGAGGTCCCGAACGGGACGACCGTGCCGCGGTCGTTCTCCGAGAGAGCGGGCAACGAGTTCATCGAGCGCCAGTGGGTACGAGCGACGTCTGGCGAAGGTCTCATCCTGGCGATCGTCGACAGCGCTATCGATGCGGCGGTCGGTCTGAGCGTGCTTGTCCATCGCCAACAGCCCGGCGTCGTCGGACTCGGTTACTGGGTCGTCGCCTCGCGGCGTCGGGAGGGCTTTGCAACACGGGTGGTCTCGCTACTGAGCCGCTGGGCGTTGACGCTCCCCGCCGTCGGACCGCTTGCGGCCCTCGTCGAACCTGGGAACTGCGCGTCGGATCGGGTTCTCGAGTGGGCTCACCTTTAACGCGAGGGCGTTCTACGTGGATACTTCTCCTTCCCTCCAAGTCGCCGAGACGCCTTGCTTTTCTCGCTCTTCCCCGACGACCCCGACCACCGAACGCCATAGACGCCATTCCCGGTAGAGCGCACGCGTCCCCTACCACTCCCCTTCGGTGGTTGACGTGGTATCCCTCGCTGCCAGGTCGGTGGGATGCGCCACTATTTCTCGGCGGATCCCGTGCGGTCGGGACAGAATCTCGCCTGTGGGTGCCGAATAGTCGATTGAAGACCTGATAGGAGAATCAATGCGTGAGTGTCGGGACCGACCTTGCTAGCGCGGTGGCTGGGTTTGGCTTTTCGTTGTGGTGTTGGGGGTCAGGCGGCTGGTTTTAGGGTGACGTGGTAGCCGAGAGTTTGGAGTTGGGTCACGGCTCGCTGGCGT
>JAKAZH010000049.1 GCA_021815935.1 Actinomycetes bacterium | reverse complement strand
CACTGACGCAGCGTTGCAGGAGATCGTCACCCGAATCGAATCGCTGCGCCATTAGATCCCTGAACCAGATGAGCAGCGCCTCGTATGGCCAGGTTGGATATGCGAAGCGAGTGATTCCGCCCTAGGCGCACGGCTGGCGCCCAACCGGGTTCGCCTGGCTGAATACCGCCGTGTGCGGCTAACACGGCGATGGCGACTTGAAGGGGCGGTGTCACTAGCATTGGGACTAGTCCACCAAGACGGCACCGAGAAGGACATGACTCCCGCCGGCGAGTTCGACGGACTGCGCTTCAGCAGAGTCCTTCCATTGGGCTCGACCGCCATCTCTCTCGGAAACTCGCTGCTCAAACGCGAGTGGTACGCAGCGCAGCCCAGGTCGTCCGGATCATGGCCCAAAGCGGTGGTGTGCAGGTGACGTCGATACGCACGATCCAGCGCCTGTATGACCACCTCGGGCTTCACGCGAGTCCGGAGGGCTCTGCAGCAACTGGCGATTCAGGTGGCGCGCCAGCACCAGCTGAGGCCAATGGACTCCCTCCGTACGCGCTACGATCAGGTTCGTCGTAACGGGCCCCCGCCCAAGCCCCGGCGGGGAAGAGATCGTCGAGAGTTGCTAGCACCTCGGCAGAGATCGAGAGGTGAGCGGCAGCCGCGTTCTGTTCTACGTAGCTCGTCCGCTTCGTGCCTGGGATGGGTACGACGTCGTCGCCGCGAGCAAGCAGCCAAGCTAACGCCAGCTGTCCCGGGCTGCACCCGGCGAGAGCAGCAACCTCTTCGAGCTGTCGGAGGAGGGTACAGTTTCGTTGAAAGTTTTCCGGTTGGAACCGTGGATTACTAGCTCGGAAGTCGTCCGGGGCTAGGCGCGATGTGTCGCGGACCGTGCCAGTGAGGAATCCTCGCCCGAGGGGGCTGAAGGCAACGATGCCGATCCCCAGCTGGCGGGCGACCGGAAGGACCTCCGCTTCGAGGTCGCGTGTCCACAGCGACCACTCACTCTGCAGGGCAGCTATCGGATGCACCGCCGACGCTCGCCGCAGACTCTCCGCGTTCGCCTCGGACAGACCGAGGTGGCGGACACTGCCACGGCGAACCAACTCGGCCATCGCGCCGACCGTCTCTTCGATCGGGACGACCGGATCGACTCGGTGCTGGTAGTAGATGTCGATGTAGTCGCTCCCGAGCCGCCGCAGGGATTCCTCACAGGAGCTCTTGACGTGTTCGGGCCTCCCATTGACCGTCCTACGCCCGTCGATGTATTCGATGCCGAACTTGGTGGCGACCACCACGTCGCTTCGCCGTCCGCGGACCGCTCGGCCGATGAGCTCCTCGTTGTGTCCACGACCATAGACGTTCGCCGTGTCTAAGAATGTGACTCCTAATTCTAGCGCCCGATGAATCGCCGAGATCGACTCGCCGTCGTCCGCCTTGCCGTAGAACTGCGACATGGGCATGCAGCCGAGCCCAAGGGCAGAGACTTCGGGGCCATCTGTGCCTAGTCTGCGTCGGGCGTCCGTCAACGATTGTACCTTTTCGACTCGCGGCCCTCGGCTGCGCCTGGTGCACAGTTCGCGCCGGGGGCCTCGGCGAGGACCCGGACAGCTAGCTGCTGGCGCGTCACCAGCTCCACGTCGACGGCGTCGAGCGCCTCGCAGATGATGTCTCGCAGCACTGCGACACCCGCCGGGCGACCACCAATGTGCGCGTGCACCGTGATGTCGATGTGGGCACCGGGCGCGAGACGGCAGCCGCGAAGCTCTTCCTGCCAGGCTTGGCGCAGCGACAGGAACGGATGGCCGTAACGGATGTGGAGTGGCAGGTCGTTGATCTCCATACCGAACGGCAATGCCACGATCGAACCATCAGAAGTTCGCTTCAGGTATGCCCGATCGGTGTCGAACACGTCGCCCCACCAGCGGTAACCGGCGCCTGCAAGAACTGCTGCCGTCTGAGGGGTTGGAGTGCACCGGGGGCTGATCCAACCCGCAGGCGCAACCCCTGACGCGGACTCGAGAGCGTCGCGGCAGCGCAGTACGGCCCGACGCTCCTCCTCGGACGTCAGCGACGGCTGCAGCACGTCCTGGGACCACCCATGCCCGCACAGCTCGTGTCCGGCCGCGGTTACCGCAGCAAGCACGTCCGGATGGGTCTCGGCGAGTAAGCCGCTAGCGTAGACACTTGCCGAGACTCCAAGGTCGCCGAGAAGGGAGAGGACCCTCCAGATACCCTCGCGGGGTCCGTACTCCGCCCACGAGATCGCCTGGCCGTCGGGGAGCCCGCCCGAGAGTGGATTGCCCATTGGACCGAGCATTGGCCAAGTACCGGGCGACCACTGTTCGACCATGACGTTGATGACCACCGGCACCGTCTCGGTCCCTTCGCTTGCGCTCATGACGTCTCGGCTAACGGTGGCGTGCCAACTTGGAAGAGACTTAGCTGCAACGCGAGTAGCGAGTAGTAGCCGACGAGCAGGGAGATCTCGAAAAGACCAGTCTCACCGACTGTCACTAGAGCGGCCTCGTACTCGTCGTCTGTCAAGGCGCCCCAGTCGTCCACCAACCGACGGGCGAGTCGCAGCACCGCCCTCTCTGACGGATCCGCCAAGGCCGCTTCGCCGCGGCCGAGTACGACTATCTCTATCTCCTCGTCCGACAGTCCGATCGCCGCTGCTAGGCGTCGATGCGCATACTCCTCGTAGCTGCTTCGCCAGTGGGCCCCGACCACCAGAATAGTGATCTCGCGCCATCGGGCTGGGATGGTGCAGGCGAAGCGGGCAGCATCCCCGAATGTCTCGAACGCCGATCCGAGCCCAGGGCTGACGAGCCAGGCGTTGAACGGCCCTTCCAAGCCGCCGGCTTCGTCGGTGAGGGCGAAGACTTGCTGACCGACGCCACGCCGACCTTTCGTTATCCGCTCATATATCGCCGTCTGCGCAGCGTCGAGTTCCCCCGGCAACCGCTTGGCAAGACGGGAGGATTTTTCTGGCCGCGTCCGTCCGGAGACGCCCAGCCAGGACGCTACCAACTTCGTCCTCTCGAACTTCGTCTCGCCTGGCGGCCCCGGGATCGACACGGTCACTTGGTCCGCGCCTGCGTCAAGTTGCGCCTGCACCGCTTGCTGAATCCTCCCGGAGTCGCCAGCCACTACCAGCGCGTCCACCAGACGATCGCTGCCCGGGGGCGCGAGGTCTGACTCATCGAAGCCGAGACGACGGAACTTCTGCAGCTGGTGCGGAAGCGTCAGGTAGTACGCCAACGCCTCGCGAGCGATCGATCTGGCCTCGTCGGCTGAAGCGCAAGGAACCGCCCACTGCACCACCCCGAGGAAGGAACTAGAACCGAGAGCCTCTCGGGTCCAGGCTGTGTGCGCTGGAGTCGTGAGGACGGTCAAAAGGCCGTCAGCGCGTTCGGCGGCGACCTTGGTCAGGCCGGGCGAGTAGGCGCCAACCACGCGAGGCACCTCTGCCGCTCGCAGCCCGAACCCGGGGTCGACGGCGTCGATGTCGGAGAGGTACTGCCGGAGGAAAGGCACCGGCGCCACACCGCGTTCCCGGCTGGCGCCGCTCACTCCCAGCCCGAGGACATACCGGCCCGGGTACTGCTGCGAGAGCGCGGCAGCCGCGGCTCCCGCCGTCTTCGCCACCCGCTCGAGCGATCGCGCCACCCCGCTTCCCACGACCAGCCCCGAGGTCGCCTGCAGGACTGTCTGTGCGGTCGTGAACGCCTCGCGGCCGTTGACTTCCGACAACCAGACCATGTCGAAACCAAGGCGTTCGACGCCGCGTGCCCAACGGGTCAGCTCGGTGGCGTCCATGCGGTCCGCGTCGCCGGACCCGAGTGCGATCTGGGGCACAGCCACTCCCCGCCGAGCCATCGCCTCGAGGCTCATACGCCCTCCCAGGCGCCGCCCATGATTCCCTGCGGGCGGGTGGCCAGCAACAACAACAGGATGGCGAGGGCGATCACCTCCTCGTAGGTCGTGGAGATGTAGCGACCGGTCAGCGACTCGATGACACCGACTGCGACGCCGCCAGCGAGGGCGCCCTTTAGGCTGCCAAAACCACCGATTACTGCAGCGACGAACCCAAAGACGCCATAGGTGATGCCGTCTGAGTACGCCGTGTACTGCGCTGGAGCGAACATGATCCCGGCCAAGCCGCCGATGGCAGCGGTGACGACCATGGCGAGCGCGCCGATCCGCTCAGGCGCTATCCCAAGTAGTTGGCTGGTCCCTCGATCAGCGGCGCAGGCGCGCATGCAGCGGCCCATCGCCGTGCGCTGCAAAAACAAGCTCACCAGCGCAACGAGGACTAAGGTTGCGCCGATCACCACGAGGTATTGATTCTCGATCTGCGCTCCGGCGAACTGTACCCGTCCCGATATCCAAGCAGGAAGAGTCTCAGGGTTGGTTCCCAAAAGCTTCTCCACAACGTTCTGCGCCAGGTCGGCGGCGACGAGCGTCGCCAGGATTACGACGAACGCCGCTGTCTGGCGACGCCATAGCGGCAGGACCAGTGCCACCCAGAGCAAGAGGCCGGCGAGAGCCGTGATGGTGACCCCGCCCATCACGGCAAGCGGGTAAGGCAACTTCACGATGCTCGACAACCAGTAGGTGGACATGCCGCCGATCATGATGAACGCCCCTTGCGCAAAGTTCACGATCCTGGTGGTCTCGTAGATCAGGGAATAGCCCATGGCCACCAGTGCGTAGACGCAGCCTACGGCCAGGCCAATAATGATCGTCGTCAGCATGGGATCAGAGCCTTTCCACTAATCCGGCAGAGCCGGAGTTCGCCTTACCGTCGGGTTCCCCCTCATCGCCGGGGCTCGCCTCAGCACTTGGCGCACTACCGCTGCCATTGTCGACAGTCAAGTACGCTGCCCTCACACGCTCATCGTTCTGGATGGCCTCGGGCGCTCCCTTGCCGATGACCTTGCCGAACTCCATGGCCACGATCTCGTCGCACAAGCCAAACAAGAACGGTACGTCGTGGTCGACTACGAATACCCCAATCCCCGCACTCCGTAGTTCCAGTATCACCTCGCGTAGCTGGGTCACTTCCGTTTGATTCAGGCCGGCAGCCGGCTCGTCCAGGAGGAGAATACGTGGTTCGGTCGCATACGCCCGTGCGATCTCCAGGAGCCGCAACTGGCCGAAGCTCAGACTGGCGGCGTCACTCTGCGCGCAGTCCGCCAGGCCGAAGGCCTCGAGGACTCGCTCGCCGTGATCGCGTAAACCTGCTTGATGGCGACGTTGGCCGGGCATGACGCCTCCGAGGAGCGCAGCGGAACCCCCGTAGCGTGCTGTCATCCCTACGAGGACATTGTCTAGGGCGGTGAGCCCTGATATCGGGCTCGCCTGCTGGAAGGTCTGCACGATCCCTGCACGGGCCGCTGGTTCCCTGCCGCGTCCGGTGAGTTCCACATCGCCGAAATGGACCGAACCGCTGGTAGGTGGAGTGGCGCCGGCCAAGATCGACAGAAGGGTGGACTTTCCAGCGCCGTTTGGGCCGATCAGCCCGGTGATGCGCCCTTCGCTGAGTTCGACGGTGACATCTGAGAGGGCCATCACGCCGCCGAAACGCTTGGTGACCCCAGCAACCCGGAGCTCTCGGGGAGTGCCATCTCGCGCCGAGGAAACAATCCGGCCCTCGCCAAGTAGAGCGTGTGTCGGCGGGCGTTCAACGGGAAGCGCTCTCGGCAGCGGTGTTCTCTCGGCCGATGCCGCTGCGAATGGCGTTTCTCGGGTTGGCAGCCCACCGAGTCGGCGCCCCAACCGCCGCGGTATCCACCGCGCACGATTCCCGCGCCCATCGCCTGCTCGGCCGAGGAGTCCCTGAGGTCGCACCAAGACGATGGCTAACAGTAAGACGTCGAATACGATGCCCTGCACGCTCGAAATGCTCGAAAGCTCCTCGGGGAGAACAATGATGACAGCTGCACCGAGCAGCGGACCAAAGGTGCGGCCCCGGCCCCCGATGAAGAGCATTACGAAAAGGTTGACGACAATCGTCACCGAGTAGAGGTCCGGGCTGACGAACCCTGTCGCTTCAGCGTAAAGACCGCCGCCGACGGCGCCGAACACTGCGGCAATCACGAACGCCAGAAGCTTCGCCCGCCGCACTCGAAGCCCGAGACTCGCCGCGACGTCTTCACGGGAAGCCACCGTCTTCCAAGCTCGGCCCACGTGCGACGTGCGAAGCCGAACCACGAGCAGCATGGCGGCGGCGCAGCATGCCGACGCCAAGAGGAGCATCGGCACCGGCTGGTATGAGGAGAGGCCGCCGATTCGAAGTGGCGGGATAGCAGAGATACCGACAGCCCCGCCTGTAAGCTGGGTCGCTCCCGTGACGTAGCTGTCAACCCCGATCGCAAGAGCGAACGTGGCCATGGTGAAATAATGCCCGCGCAGCTTGAACAGCGGAGTCCCGATGACCATCGCCACTATGGCAGCGAGGACCGCTGCGAGGACCAGCGCAGCCCAGGGGTTCCACCCGTGGTTGGTTGCGAGTATGCCCACCCCGTATCCGCCCATGGCCATGAAGGCGGTTTGGGCGAAGCTCACCTGCCCTGCATAGCCGGCGACGACGTTGAGGCCTACCACCACCAGCCCGTAAACGGCAATGAGCGTCAAGTTGTACATCCAGAATTTTGATCCGCTTGTGATTGCGGCCAGGAGCGCTACGGCACAGACGGCGGAACCGACTCCGCGTTGAAGCCAGTCTCGGCAACGATCTACAGCAGTCATGCCGGAACCTCGTTGCGCAGGTACAGGCCGGCAAGCTGCTCCTCGGTGGGTCGCTGTCCTTCGACACGCCACACCACACGTCCGTGGCGCAGAACTAGGGTCGTCTCAGGGACTACATCGAGCGGCACAGCCTTCTGCTCGACCACCACCATGGGCAAGCCCTTGCGGCTCAGATCACCGAGCACCCGATACACCGACGCCACCACCTGGGGGGCGAGCCCCAGCGATGGCTCATCTAGTACCAGCACCCTCGGACGCGCCAGTAGGGCGCGTCCGATCGCGAGCATTTGCATCTCCCCTCCGCTAAGCGTGGCGCAGTCTTGGCCCATGCGCTTCGACATCCAAGGGAAAATGGCGATCACCTCGTCGAGCGCGTCGACCAACGGTCCGCGCTCGGACCGGCGGGCGGCCCTCCACCCGAGGAATAGGTTCTCTTGTACGCTCAAACCGCGCAGCGTCCCTCTCCCCTCGGGCACCAAGGAGATCCCTTCTCGAACCCGACGGAAGGCCGGTAGCCGGCCGACCTCCCGCCCTCCTAATGTGACTTGCCCCGAACTCGCTCGCACGACGCCGGCAAGCGCTCTCACCAACGAGGTCTTGCCTGCGCCGTTAGGTCCTAGCAGTAGCAGCAGGCCGCCACGGTGCACCTTGAGGTCGACACCGGCGACAGCAACGATCGGCCCGTAGCGGACCGACAGGCCAGTGGCCTCGAGTACCACCGCGCCCGCTTCATCTTGCGTCACGCCGGGCACTGCCGGTCAAGATCCCTGATAGACGATCTTGTAGGACGACCCGTGGTACTGACCGATCCCCAAGGGGTTGCTCACGTGCAGCTGGCCGCTGTGATCACTCGCCGTGTAGGCGTATTGCGTCTCGGTGCCCGTGTAGGTCACCTTCTGCAGCGCGTTGCGCAACGTCGCTCCGGTAACTGCACCCGAGGCCTTGACAGCCTGCGCCAGGATCTGCATGGAATCCCAGCCGCGAGCGGCGTTGCCGATGCCAGACTGCGAGCCGTAGGCCGCCCGGTACACGGGCAAGAACGCGGCATTGGCCGCCTTGATCGAGGCGTTTGAGTTATACGGATACACTTGCGCGCCAAGTCCAGTCCAGTACGTATTGGCGTACGCAGCGGTCGACTCCTCGAAGATCTGACGGGTGTCTTGACCCATGACGATCGGGATCTTCAGTCCCAAATTGGCAGCACTCTTGGCCTCGACGAGATGCACCGGCCCCGTCAGGATGTCGATGATGGCTTGAGCCCCGCTGCTCTGGATCTTCTGTAGCTGGGGGGTGAGGTCGGTCGCGTTCGTCTGCGCCGCTTGGGTGCTGAGCACACTGATACCGTCCTTAGCGGCTGCCGCCGCCATGCCCTTCGACGCCTGTTCGCCATAGGGAGTCTGCGAGTAAACGACACCGATGGACTTGAGGTGTAGCTTTGAGGCTACGAACCCGAGATCTATCGCGTCCGTCTCGCTAGTCGGCTGAAGCGTCGAGAATTGCCACTGGTCGTCAGCGGGCAAGACGGAGGCGGCGATCATCGGCACGCTAGAGCGAGCCAGCAAAGGCGCATACGCGGCAGTTGCTGCGGAGACGGACCCGCCGATCGCGGCGTCAATGCTGCTTTGGTCAATGAGCTGGGTCATGGCAGTCACCCCGGTCGCTGCGTTGGACTGCATATCGACAACGTGGAGTACCACCTTGTGTCCGGCCATGCCGCCGTGGCTGTTCATGTACTTGGCGGCGAGTTCGACGCCGTGGGAAAACGGCACGTCGTCGGCCGCTAGATAGCCGGTGAGCCCGACCGCTACTCCAATGACGATGGGCTTCTTCGACGTTGCGGCGCTCGAGGGACTACTGCTCGACACCGTGGCGGAGCTTCCGGGGGCGCTAGAGCTTGTGGTGGCGCTAGAGCAGGCCGCCAGCACGGCGCCGCTACAGCACAAAGCGGCCAGCGACACACCGAGCCTGCCTTTGTTGTTCCGATCCATCTTCTATTCCAGACCCAGAAGTTGGACGGCGTTCGCGCTGACCATGCTCGAGATGTCATCCTCGGAGACGCCAGCCCCTAGAAGCAGCTCGACTACTCGTCGGTAAGTGTCGACGGCGGTTGGATTGGTCAGCTGGCCCACGTCAGACCCTAGGATCGTCCGATCGGGGCCAACAACCTTGATCCATTCGACGAGCTGCTCAATCGGCCACACGTTCTTGCGAGGCGACTGGTCGTTGTACATCCCAATTGAGTGCTCGACGTAGACTCCAGCTCTCACGTATTCCGCAGCTTGCTGATGACTGACACCAAGAACGAAGTCGGGGTGGTTGAGCATGATTCGCTGAACTCCGGCGGCCAGCGCCGCCTCGAGGACGGCGTCGATCTGCGAGGGCGCCATGTGCCCGAAGGACAGCACGGCGTCACTCTCGATGATGAGATCGATGATCTCGTGCACTGCAGGCACCAGCGCGCCCGAAGCGTCGAACACGTCAATCTCCCGCTCAGCCATGACCGGAACCGTTGAGGTAGGAAAGGGGGAGTCGTGGTTCTGTTCGTGGTAGGCGATATGCGCTCCCGAGGACATTGTTGGGAACCACACAACCTTGCCACCCATCTTGAGCGCCAGATCGACCGCCATAGGATTTAGGCCTCCCACTGCGCCGTTTAGGGCAATCCCTCCAAAAATCTTTACGGAGAGTTGGTCGAGCACATGGGGCTGTAGAGCGAGGATCTCCATCACGGTGGCATGGTGGTGGGACTTCATTACGGCAGCGCGAAACCCGGCCGCGTCGAACTGTCGGGCGGCTTCGGCCACGTCCATTCGCCGCGGGAACGGGGACGGCCCGGAGTGGTAGTGCGTGTCGACGGCACCCTGCAAGAGGGCGCCAACCGTGTCGTTGCTCATGAAACTCCTTTTTTGGTTAGATAGGATTTCCCGGCTTTGCTTTCGCGCACCTGCGGCGCTGTAACTACCAGGTCAGCTAGTCCCGGTCGCGTCGTCTGGTCCAGCGCCGGGGTACTCGTCGTGATTGAGCACCCAGCCCTCTTGGGCCGAGAAGTCGTGACGCGGAGGGCAGAAGATGTCGATCAGCTGGTTGTCCCCGGCGCCGACGGCTTGGGAGGTGTGGATTACCGGGGGCGGGATGATCGCGAGCGACGGGGCCGGGCAGTGGACGTGGTCGTCGTCGCGCCAGTGGGCCTTGTTAACCGTCCACGGCCAGCGCAGGTGGTGGTGATAGTCCCCTTCGACCGCGAAAGATGCTTGCTCGAAGTCGTCATGAGTGTGCGGTGACATCTTGGAGGTGTCGCGGGGTCCGACCGTCGGGTACAAATAGTTGACCATGAATGTCGAGCACCGGAATATACGCCCAAACCGAGTTTCCTCGCGAGGGACGTCGAGGCTATAGCTTCTAATCTTGTTACCGTCCGGGGCCTCCGGCCAAGGGTGGAAAGGCGCAACGGTGGCGTGTGGCTCGATGTAAGAATCGGCGTTTCTTGCCAGGCGGAGTTGGTCTCCTGCGGCCCGACTGGTCAGTAACCGAAGCACCTTGCCGGCGCCGGTGATCGTCACCGTGCTGTCACCCGGCGGCACAATGATCAAGCTGAACCCATTGACGTCCGCCGTCTCGCCGTTGGCTTCCACCGCGGCACGGGTCGAGGAGTCCGGTAACACGACCACGTACTCGTCGGGTT
>JAKAZH010000048.1 GCA_021815935.1 Actinomycetes bacterium | reverse complement strand
CCCATTGTGCGCCTGTTGGCCCTTGATGACACCGCCACTGACTTCTCGTCGGTCCGTCACGTCGTATCGGGAGGGGCGCCCCTCGACGAGGCCGTATCGGCGGCCGCCGAGCGGCGCATCGGCCGCCCGATCGGCCAAGGCTACGGGATGACCGAAGCCAGTCCCGGCGTGACATGGGTGCCCGACGACTCCTCAGTGGACTGCCCTCCAGGGTCGGTTGGAGTACTCGTAGCGGGCACCGAAGCGCGCCTCGTCGACCCGGCCACCTCAAATAACAGTCCAGATGTTGGCGAGTTATGGGTTCGCGGACCCCAGGTAATGCGCGGCTATCTAAACAATCCTACAGCCACCGACACGACCGTCGTTGAAGGCGGCTGGCTGCGCACCGGCGACATCGCACGCGTCGACGCTAACGGCGTCTGGTGGATCGTCGACCGGCTCAAGGAGCTGATCAAATACAACGGTTACCAGGTGGCGCCCGCCGAACTCGAGGCGGTACTCCTAGCGCATCCGTCCGTCGAAGACGCCGCCGTAGCCGGCGTCGCTGACGAAGCCAGTGGCGAGATCCCCAAAGCATGGGTCGTGGCCCGAGAGCAGCTAGACCCCGCCGCGCTAATGGCGTGGGTCGCGGAACGCGTAGCGCCCTACAAGAAGATTAGGGCACTCGAGTTTGTCGACGTCATCCCGAGATCCCTATCGGGGAAGATCCTTCGCCGAGAACTCAAAGCCCGGCCGACGACGCACCCTGGCGTTTAGGCATCCTAAGCACAGTCCCTCCACGCCTAAGGACGGCCGACCTACCACTCTGAGCTCCTTGCCGGTCGCCTTCTCGGCAAGGTTGCACTCGCCTCCCTGCGCCTAGCGCTCGTAAGCGCCGAGACCGGGCCGGAACTCCTTGCGGTCCAAGAACTGCGATAAACCTTGCTGCTTGCCTTGCTCGGGATCGCCTAGCACCGCCTGGTCGAGCTTGGCATACAAGTAATCCTCGGCTTCGTCCCACGACATGAGACGCGCCTTCTTGAACCCCACCTTGGCCGCCTTCAACACCCGCGGGTTCATCCCCGCCAGTTTTTGCGCCACCTCCCTGGTCCGCTCGCGAAGCCGGTCGGCGTTCACCGCCTCGTTGACAAGTCGCATCTGCGCCGCCCGAGCACCGTCAAAAGTCTCGCCGGTCATGATAAACCACAACGCGTCGCGGGTCGACACCGTCTCCGCCAACGCCCGGCTCACTAGACCACCCGGCGGGATCCCCCAATTGACCTCCGACAGACCGAACACGGCCGTCTCCGAAGCAATCGCCAGGTCGCAACACACCAGCGGCGTAAATGCACCACCGAAACACCAGCCGTTCACCATGGCGATAGTCGGCTTCGGATAATGAATCAGACGCCGCCACTGCCACTCGGCACTGTCACGTCGCGCCCGAACCTCCACATGGGGCGCAGACTCATCGACCTCCCGGAAATACTCCTTCAAGTCCATCCCCGCCGACCACGACTCCCCCGCCCCCGTAAGGACAACCACGCGCGCTCGGTCGTCGCCCTCCAGCATCTCCAATGCTTCGATCATCTCCCGGTTGAGAGTCGGATTCATGGCATTACGCTTCTCGGGCCGATTGAAATACAACCAGGCGATCCCGTCCTCGAATGCCGCCTCCACGGTACCCTCCGGCGAAGTCCACACAACCCCAGACCAGTCTGCTTCCATGACATCGTCCTCTCTCATCTGAGACTCCCGCACACTGCACTCTTCTCCACGCCGCCGCGCAGGCATTTGCCACATTGATGTGACGCCCCTTGACGGCCGAGGAACAGCAGATTCGCGGCCGCTGGACCCTCGTCGGACACTAGTGATTTCCGGTCGCTTTGTCAAGCTTCCTGATATTCTTGCGCTCACACTACGCCGTCACGTCGAAGCTGCCGCTGGCATTCCTCGCTATAGCCGGCCACGTCCGTGAGAACTTCCTCCGTATGCTCCCCCAGCCTCGGGGCGGCGCACACGAAACCCACTCCTCGTCCTGACAGGCGCAGAGGGATTCCGGCCGCCCGGTACCTCTCATCGACACCCAAAGACCGGATGGTGCACGGCGGCGGTTTCCTCCCTGGCGACGACCTGCACGGCGGCCCGCGGTGTCCGCACCGGCGCCACGGGCACTCCTTGCTCGGCAAGGCCTCGACGACAGTGCGCACGTTGAGCGTCGAAGTCCACCTTTCGATCCCGGTCGTCAGCTCGTGATCATGGTGCACGCTGGCGTCGCGAGTAGCGAAGCGAAAGTCCCCCGCTAGGCCTGGGCGCTCCTTGGCCGAAATCAGCGATACAGCCAGTTTGTCTTGGGGGGCGGCCAGCGCCACCCATACGTCGGCGCAGCGGTAAAGCCCGAACGGGGCCAGTCGCGGCAGGGTGTTCCCGGGCCTGACTGCCCTGGCGTGGGCGGTCGCGATCGACGCGTCGCGCTGGTCTGGCTGGGCGCGTCCAGACTTGGAACTCACCCGTGGCGGAACGCGTCGAAGCAGTCCAGTACCTTCTCTTCGACGGCGTACTCAAAGCCGACCGCGCGTCTCTCGGAGAGGACGGCGGGAGCCCTGGGCAGCCTCATGAACGGGGTCACCGTGATACTCCGATCACCGCTGCGTCAGGGCAACGGAGCGTTTCGCCAAGGGCATCAAGATGAGTTCAGGTACTCGCCAGTCGACCGCACCGACTGCTGACTGAGAAGATCGGTAGCGTAGGCGGAGTGCCTTCAAATAGGTCGCAACTTCGGCCAGATTGTTTAGGACGACCCGGGCAGGCAGGTGTGCCTGGAAGGGTCTCCTACGCCTTCTATCCGGGGGTTCGCGGGGTCGGCTGTGTTGTTAGTAGTAGACGGCGTTTCCGGCGCCGCCGGTGACTGAGATGGCTTCGCCGGTGATTCCCGATGCGAGGGGCGACACGAGGAAGGTGACTACCGCAGCGATCTCGTTGGCGTCTACTAGGCGGCGGATGGCGTTTTGGGCGGACACGCGTGCGAGGTGCTCGTCCACGTCGAGTCCTCGCCGGGAGGCGACTTTGTGCATGCGTTCGTGGAGGGTTTCGGTGGTGGTGGTGGCGGGATGGACGACGTTGGCGGTGATGCCGTCTTTGCCGAGCGTGTCGGCGAGGTTTTTCGTGAGGTTGACTAGGGCGGCGTTGCGTGCGCCGGCGGCGATGGATCCGGAATTCCTGGAGGTGTGGCCGCCTATGGAGATGATTCTCCCCCAGCCGTTCTGGCGCATGTAGGGTACGGCATGGCGGGAGACCCTGAGGGTTCCTACTAGTTTCTCCTCGAAGGCCGATAGGACGAGGCTATCGGTGATGTGGTCGAAGTCTTCGGGCAGGTAACCCGAGACCATGGCCCCGCTGTTGACGACGATATCGACGCCGCCCAGGCGTTCCGCTGCGGAGTCGACCATGGCTTTAATTGACTCGTCGTTTGTCAGCTCTACGACTCCGGGTATGGCATTGGCGTGGCCGAGCGAGGTGAGTTCGGCCGCGACGTCGTCCGCGTTTTGTTGACTGCGGCTGCACACGACCGTGTCGACGCCTTCGAGCACGAGCATGCGCGCTACGGCCTTGCCGATCCCGCGGCTTGCGCCGGTGACCACGGCCCTGCGGCCGGCGAGCTGTAGGTCCACGTTTACTTGGGGAGGTCTTGGAGGGCAGCGAAAGCGCCAGCGTGATCTGTCTTGTATCTTGACCAAGCCGCTATTCCGTCAGCAGCGTAGGACTGGAGGAACTCCTGGGATGCGGCGAGCAGGATCCGCGACGGCAGGAACGTGTACCAGGCCGCGTTCAGGCCGAGCGTGGCGTGCTCTTCGAGGGTCAAGGGTTCGGGCATCCGGCCTTGCATGGCCGAGAAGTAGGCTGGGACTGCTTGCCGGCCGGCTTTCACTTCGCTGATGTCGTGTGGGGCCTCGAGCTGGCACCAGTCGACGCCGCCTTGTTTGGCGTAGAGGGCGAGGCGTTCGATGGCGGTGTCGAGGGATCCGTTGACGGCGTCGCGGGCGTAGCATTGAGCCATGATCACGAAGTCGGGGTCCCACTCGTCGCGGGCTTCGACCGCCGCCTGGTAGCGGTCTACGGCTGCTTGCGGCGAGACGATCTCTATCCCGTCGGTCTGGGTGCGGCGTTTAGTTTCGATGGGCTGGTCGTCTATCCGCAGCCCCGCGAGGCCTTCGCGGATGCAGTCACGCACGAGGCGCTTGACCGCTTCGGGGCCGCCGTGGCCGGTATCGCCGTCGAGGATGACCGGGAACGACACGCAGCGGGCGATATGGCCGGCGAGGGTCACGCACTCGTTCGCGGAGGCGACACCGGTATCGGGAAGTCCGGTCACGTTTGTGAAGGTGAGGTTCGTCCCGACGAATCCCGCCTCCACCCCTGCCGCCTCCATGAGCCGGCCTTGCAGCGCTGAGGGGAGGCCGAGGACTGCGGTGACCGTGTCGGGCCGGTCGAGAAGTTTGCGCAGGGCCGCTCCTTTGGACGCCGCGTTCATGTAAGCCCCGACCGGCGATAGAAGCGGACCGCGTTGTCCCAGAGCAGCTTCTCGCGGCGCTGCGCTGTCAAGGTCCATTTCTCGACCTCGTCGACAGCCTTTGGGAACCAGCTTTCCGAGTGGGGGTAGTCGGTGGCGAACATGAGGACGTCGTCTCCGACGAAGTCCATCACCGACACCGTCAGCTGTTCGCCTTCGGGTATCTCGATGCTCTGAAAGTACCGGCCGCTGGTCACGTATTCGCTCGGTAGCCGCTCGAGTTTGGGTAGGGCGGCGGCGACGGATCTCGTGTGCTCGTCGAGGCGCATCACCCAGTGGGGCAGCCAGCCGTGCCCGGCTTCGAGCACCGCTATTCGTAAGTCCGGGTAGCGGTCCATCACCCCGGAGCCGAGTAGCGACGCCATGTTGCGCATCCCGCACCACGGATGCGCCGCTGACCTCTGCAGCCAAAGGTTGTCCCAGGTGTCGAGACCGCCCGGCGCGTAGGGGGGCATCACGGTGAACGTGTGGAGGACCACCCCGAAGTCGAACTCTGCTGCCGCCGCCCAGATCGGCTCCAGGTCGGGATGGTCAAGTGGAGTCCCGAACGGAACGTAAGGGAACACCGCCCACGCCCATCGCTCGTCGGCGAGACGGCGGATAGTCGCCACGCTCTCCTCGACGTTGCGGGCGGATGCCAGGATCACCCCTCCGAGCCGGTCGGGGTGAGCGGAGCAGTAGTCGGCCATCCAACGGTGGTAGGCGTTGTACGCGGTCAGCTCGAGTCCCGGGTCGGGAAGCGCCGTCCAAGACCCAAACCAGCCGGAGGGCAGGAGAAGGTTGACGTCGATCCCTTCAATTGCCAGGTCTGCCATGCGGGCGTCAGGTTCGTGATCGACGAGAGGATTCGGCTCGCGGCCTTTGTGCGAACCGGTGAACCCGGACATGTAACCGGTGCCCATCCCGCCCTCTTCTGCCTCGCCGAGCCGGCGCCGGTAGGACCGGGCGCCGATGGCATAGGAGACTTGGCCTGTCGTTTCGTTGACCCGGCGGAAATCGGAGTACGGAGCGAACTGCTGGCGTTCCTCCTCCGACATGTACTTCTCGAGGATGTCCATCGACGGCCCCACGTGGGTGTCTGAGTCGAAAATTTTCTGTCCGTTTCTAGCCATCTTGCTCCTACTCCTTTTTTGTGTGCTGACAAAGATCTTTTGTTTGGTTCCGAGTCGCTACTTGGCGTCGGGGTCAGTCGGGTGGTACTCCTGCCGGGTGTCGGCCCGCCCAGAGAAGGGCACGGACGGCGTGGCCGGAAGCGGAGGCGGAGGCAAACAAAGGGACGCCGAGGTCGCCGAGCAGTCGGATCGCGTCGGGGTGGGGGTCGGTGTAGCTGTAGACGATGACCGGGATGGCGAGCGCGTTGATCGTCGATTGCAGCGCTTCGAGTTCGGACTCGAGTCGTCCTGGAACGGTCAGGGAGGTGACCAGCGCCACGACGTCCACCTCGCCGGATCCGCCGAGGGTCTCGACGCACGCAGCGAATCCCCCTCCCCAAACTGCTTGGGCTGTAATGTCGATCGGATTCAGCGGGGAACCGAACGCGGGCATGGTGGCGGCCACCTGGGATTGCAGGACCTTCGACAGCTCGGGTACTTCCAGGCCTTGGCGTTCACATTCGTCAGCGAGGAGCGTCCCGGCGCCACCCGAGGAGCTGATGATCCCGACCCGTTCGCCGAGAACGGGCTGGCTCCGGGAGAGGGCGTGGCCGGCGTCGAGAAGCTCGGAGAGACTCCGGCATTCGTACACGCCGTACTGGCGGAGCAGCACAGAATACTCTGCGCTGTCGCCGGCATCGTGCGCGGTGTGACGGAGTGTCGCCCGGCACCCGGAGCCGGAGGTGCCGAGCTTAAGTGCCAGCAGATGCTTTCCCGAGCGGGCTAGGAGCTCGCTAACGCCGCGGAGCTGCGCGGGTGCGCGGAGCCCTTCGAAGATGAGGCAGACGACCGACGTGTCGTCGTCGTCGCCTAGAGCGGCGCACACCTCTAGGGCTTCTAGGTCGCACTCATTGCCGGTGCTGACGATGTGGCTGAAGGGCTGCCCGCGCGCCAGGCCGTGATCGAATAGAGCGAAGCCGAGGCCACCGCTTTGGGATACGACTGCGATCTTCCGCCCGGCTGGCAAGCGTTCAAGTCCGCGGTCGATGACGGGGCTGAAGGTTAAAGGCAGCCGGTCCCCTACGTTACAGAGGCCTTCGCAGTTTGGGCCGAGAACTCGAAGTAGCCCGTCCTCGGTGAGGCCGGCTATCGCTGTCTCAGCTTTCGCTCCTGCGACTCCGGTTTCAGCGAAGCCTGAGCTAAGGACAATCGCGAAGGGAACTCCGGCAGTACGGCAGTCCTCAAGTGCGCTAAGAACGCCCGCCGCGGGTACAGCGATGACTGCGACGTCGACCGGCTCGGGGAGATCGCGAACAGTCGGGTACGCGCGGAAGCCCATGATCTCGCGGTGCGACGGGTTGACCGGGTAGAGACGACCAGTAAAGCCGTTGTCCACCAGGAACTTGACAGGCCGGCCGCTCGGGCTGGTCGGTCGGCTCGACGCGCCCACTACGGCCACAGCCCGGGGATATAGCAGGCGCTCTAAGTCGCCGGCTCGGCTGCGTCGCAGCCCAACGCCGGTCGGGATAGTCGTCGGGGGTGCGTGGGTCGGGGCGGCGTCGACGATCGAGTCGCACGGCGCGACGGCAGAGTATTGTTCCTGTTTCACAGTCCGCGTCCAGGTCGCGCAGAGACCACTGAGTCGGGAGTGCGCCCCGCGTTCGTCGTTTTTGAGTCCGACCCGAAGTAGGCGTCGAGTACGGCCGGGTCCGACACCACCTCCGTGAAGCGGCCCGACGCGATGACGCGACCGGCGACCATGGCGATAGTCCGCTCGGCGCATAGAGCAGACACTGTGGTCATGTCGTGCTCCACGAGCATTAAGGCGATCCCTCGCTCGGCGAGAATCCGGTCGAGGCGCCTGACGAGGTCAGTCTTCTCGGCTGTGTTGAGGCCGGCGGCGGGCTCATCGAGAAGCAGGACGTCGGGCTGCGCTGCGAGTGCCCTGGCGAGCTCAACCAGCTTGCGAGTCCCGTAGGGGAGGTTACGGACAACGGCATCGGCCATCGGGAGCAGACCGAAACGGTCGAGCCACTCCCCGCTGCTGACCCGCTGAGCGCGGCGCAACATCCGTGGCATGGACTCGATGGCGCAGAGCACGTTCTCGCGTACCGTCATGCTCGAAAACAGTCCGAGCTCTTGGCGGGTCCGTAGTATCCCCTTGCGGGCCGCTAACCAGGGGACCCCGGTTCGCAGGTGGGTGCCGCGGAGCAGAATGCTTCCCGCGGAAGGGCGGATGTCGCCGGCGATGGCTCCGACAAGCGTGCTTTTGCCTGCCCCGTTCGGGCCGATGATCCCGAGCCGTTCACCCTCGTGCACGCATATCGAAACGTCGTCAACGGCTCGCATCCCGCCGTAGAGGACGGTTAGTTCGGACGCTTCGAGGACCGGTGGCGCCCCGAGGCTCGAGGTTCGATCGCGGAGCGTCACGGAGTCGCCGCTTCCAGTCCGAAGTACGCCTCGGCGAGGTTTGTGTCAGAAGCTAACGTCTCGCTGACGCCGGTTCTTACTACTTCCCCGCCGGCCAGGACGTACGCGCGGCCGCACAGCTCCAGGACCTGCTTGACGTTCTGTTCCACGATCAAGATGGACAGGCCGCTGCCACTGATACGCCGCAGAGCGTTGAACACCGCGTCGCGCACGGCGGGTGCGAGACCTAGAAGCGGTTCGTCGAGCAGCAGAAGGACGGGTTCCATGAGCAGTGCCCTGGCCAGAGCCAGCATCTGCTGCTCGCCTCCTGACAGTGTGCCGCCCAACTGGTGCATGCGCTGGCCGAGCACCGGGAACAGATCGACGACGTCGTGAGGCGAACGCGTCGCCCCAACAGCGCCGCCGGTGTCTTGAGGAGAACCTGTTCCTCGTACCCGCGACGAGCCGTGGTGGAGTCGCCCCAGGTGCAACTGCTCGGCGACGGTGAGATCTGGAAAGATCCCGCGCCCCTCGACAACGTGGGCTACCCCCCGGCGCGCCATTCGGAACGGCGACATCCCAGTGACATCGTCTCCGTAGAGATGAACGGAGCCTGCGTCGGGAATGAGCAGGCCCGTCGCTGCCCTGAGCAGCGTCGACTTACCGGCGCCATTCGGCCCGACGAGGCCGATGACTTCCCCGGTCCCGACTTCGAGGTCGACGCCGTGAAGCACTTCGCTTCCCCCATATCCGGCCCGCAGGCCCGAAACGACCAGCGCCGGGGCCGATCTCGGGCCGCGACCTTTGGCGGGGACGCCAGCTTTCACTCGCAGCAGATCGCCCTGCACCTTCGCGGGGAGGGCTCCGTCGACGAGGATCGGACCCAGAGAGCCAGAGAGTCCTTGGCGCCGGCGAAGGTCGCGGGCGGTCGCGGGCAGGTCGAATAGTGTCGCCCACCCTCTAGCGACGAGCGGGCCGACACCTTGCGGCGTAACAAGCAGCACCGCGACGAACGCCGCCCCGAAGATGAAATCGGGGGGCACCCGGGATCCTCCCGTATACACCGGGACAACTTCGATGAAGAACGCCCCGAGAAGATTTCCCAGCATCGAGGTCATGCCGCCGACAACCTGCGCGGCCTGCAAGTAAATCGACTCCCATACCGGATAGCTGCCAGGCGATAGGCTGCCGACGGTGATCGCTTGCATGACCCCCCCGAGTCCAGCAAGGCCGCACCCCACGGCGAAAGCGCCGAGCTTGATCAGGCTGGTCCGCTGACCCAAACCGGCGGCCGCCGCCGCGTCGTCTCGTACCGCACGCCACCGCCGCCCGACAGCCGACCCGACCATCAGACGGACCGCCAGGGCGCAGCCCCCTGCTATCGCACCGTACAATAGGAAAACCTCGAACGGCGAGAAGCTGGTGAGTTGGGCAACCACAAGCCCGTTCGAGCCACCCGTCAGCGACGAGAAGTAGACGATCAGCTCGGGGACGACAAGGGCGAACATGAGCGTGATCTGGGCGAAGTACAAGCCCGACAGGCGTACCGCCGGCAGCCCGACCACCACCCCAACGGCCGCCGCGGCTAGTGTCCCTGCCGGGAACGCCAACCCGATCGGCAAGTGCAGATGAGCTATAGCGATAGCGCCCGCGTACGCCCCCACGCCCAGGAAAGCGCCGTGCGCGAGTGAGATCTGGCCGCAATAGCCCATGAGCACATCGAGTCCCATGACAGCGACGAAGGTCGATAGTACTTGGGTGAGCGACAACTGGACCAGCGGCGGCCCGTCGAACCAGAGAAGGAACATCACCGCTACCACCGTGGCTACCGAGATCGCGGAGCGGACCGAGAGAAACCGCCGGTCGGGTGACGTGTTGAGATGCTTCCACGCCGTGGGACCGATCAGTCTCCGCCACAATGCCCCGCTTTGAAGCATCCGCTGCGTACGCCGGGCGACCAGCTCCGGCTCGCTGACACGCCTCTCGGGTCGTCCGAGCAGTCCCTGCGGCCGATAAAGCAGTAGAGCGGCAAGAAGCAGATAGGCGAAGCAATATGTTAACTGCGTCGACAACTCATATTCTAAAAGGCCAAGCACGACACCGAGAATGACCCCGCCGGCGATTACCCCCCAGATGCTCGTGAGGCCCCCCACCACCAAAGCGACGAGCGCCAGGAACAGAAAGCCTGAGTACGTGGTAGGCAATAGTGTGCCGGCCGAACAGACGAAGACCGCAGACGCCGCGCCCAACACACCGCCGATCGCCCAACCAGCTGTGGTGGTCACTCGGACCCGTATGCCAACCGTCTGAGCTGTGACCGGCCCAGAACTCGCCGCTCGCATACTAAGCCCGAAGCGACTCCGGTACATGACTAGCATCAGCAAGGTGAAGGCA
>JAKAZH010000047.1 GCA_021815935.1 Actinomycetes bacterium | reverse complement strand
CACAGGGCCGGCGGATTCGGAGCCGGTGGATGCGCGGCCGGCGGGGCGATAGCGAAGGTCGATAAACGCTTGGAGGGCGACGGCGAACTCTTCGATCTCCAGGTCGCTCAAAGTGACGGTCACCTGGCCGACGCCCTTCCCGTCGCAGCTGCGGCGGATACGGACCCCGCGTGCCTGGAGTGCCCTGTCGGCCGGGGGCCGCTCCTGGTTTGCATACTGCTCGTATGAGCGAACGACCTTTTCGATGTCCGCCACGTTCGCCTTGTCACTCGACGCGAGGTCTACGAGCGCCTGGTCGACGTCGGCGCTCGGGCGCTCCATACGGGTAATCACCCGGACCGCCGAATAGGACAGGGTCCCCTTGCGGAAAGCTTCGGCGATGATCGGCCGGCGGAACATCTCGTGTGCGACCCGAAGCTTCTCGAAGGCCGTCGAGCGGGCCATTTGCGTGCGCCACATCAACCACGAGGCGCAGCTGAACTGGCCGTCCAACGCCCACAGCTGCTCCCTGTCGAATTGGCTGAGATTCTCCAGCCACTCCGCCTCGGCGTTGTCGATATCGAGACGGTGCTCCACGAGCCACTGGCCTACATCGGTGGCGCTCTCACCGGCAGTCGAAAACAGCCCCTTGTACTCCTGCCCGTCCCCCTCACCCAGCCCCGCCGCGTCGCTCGACGTATCAACGAACACCCTCTAACCTCCTCAGAACATCGCATTCCTGAAGGAGGTCGAAAGGCCGACCTCGAGGCCTAGACCAAGTCTACCAGAACATATGTTCGAGTAGGCGAGGATCGGACCGAACTCCGACCCGGGCGGATAGCGGAGGACAGCGGAGGACAGGGTAGACCTTGGCGGTAAAGGACTTTCAGTCGAAAATCGGTCCCAGCGTCCTGGAGCGCTTCAACTCGTAGAACCCGTCGATCCCCGCACAAAGCGTGACGCCGTCCCAGAGCCGCCCGGCGGCCTCACCCTTCGGAGCGGGGGTCACCACGGGCCCGAAGAACGCAACGCCCTTCACATGGATTACCGGCGTCCCGACGTCGTAGCCGACCGGGTCCATCCCCTCGTGGTGCGAGCGTCGCAACTCCTCGTCGAGGTCCGTGCTCGTCGCAGCGGCGGCGAGATCGGCCGGAAGACCGCACGCTTCCAACGCGTCTGAGATGATCGCGTCGTCCTCGCGCTTTTCGAGATGGATCCGCTGCCCCAGCGCAGTGTAAAGAGGCAACAGCACCTCTTGCCCGTTAGACTGCGCGGCGGCGATGCAGACGCGGACCGGGCCGAAGGCCTTTTTCATAAGATCCCTGTAACGCTCGGGTAGATCCTCGCGGCCCTCGTTGAGCACCGCCAGCGACATCACATGCCAGCGGGTGTCCACCGGGCGGACCTTCTCCACTTCGAGCATCCACCTAGAGGTCATCCAGGCCCACGGGCAGAGCGGATCGAACCAGAAGTCGGCCTGCTCCCTGTCAGTTATGTCGTCCAGAGTTTGCACCCTGACACGGTACCCGGAGATGACGCCGTCACGGTTCTGACGGGTAGGGTGACCGCACAATCAATCGGCTCGATCGAAACGAGGAAGCAGTGCGCTACCGCAACCTGGGCACCACCGGAATCTCCGTCAGCAACTTCTGCCTCGGGGCGATGATGTTCGGGGCCTGGGGTAACACCGATCACGGCGATTCCGTGCGGATCATCCACGCTGCGTTCGAGGCGGGGATCAACTTTGTCGACACGGCGGACGTCTACTCGGCTGGCGAATCCGAGGAGATCGTCGCGAAGGCGCTCGTCGGACGACGCGACGACGTCATTCTTGCCACGAAGGTTCATGGAAAAATGGGACGGGATCGCAACAGCGGCGGCAACTCCCGGCGCTGGATCATCGCGGAGTGCGAGAAAAGCCTTCGCCGTCTAGGCACCGATTACATCGACCTTTACCAGGTGCACCGTCCCGAACCCCAGACCGACATCGACGAGACGCTCAGCGCGCTAAGCGAGCTCGTCCGGCAAGGCAAAGTGCGCTACCTCGGCTCGTCGACTTTCCCGCCGTCGCAGATCGTCGAGGCGCAGTGGACTGCCGAAAGGCGTGGCCGGGAGCGCTTCGTCTGCGAGCAGCCGCCCTACTCGATGCTGGTGCGCGGTGTAGAAGCCGAAGTCCTTCCGACCTGTCAGAAGTACGGGATGGGCGTCATCCCGTGGAGTCCCCTCGCCGGCGGCTGGCTTTCCGGTAAATGGCGCCTGGGCGCTGACGGCTTGACGAGCCGGCGCGCGGAGCGCCTCCCCGGGCGATACGACCTGTCCATCCCGGCGAACCAGGCGAAACTCGCCGCAGCCGACGCTCTTGGTGCTCTCGCCGACGACTCGGGCATATCACTGGTCCACATGGCGCTCGCCTTTGTCCTCGAGCACCCAGCTATTACCTCTGCGATAATCGGGCCGCGCACCATGGAGCACCTCGAAAGCCAGCTCGAAGCCGCTGACGTGGTCCTCCCGGCAGACGTCCTCGATCGGATCGACGAGATAGTCAAGCCCGGCACGAACTTCTCATTTTCCGACGCCGGGTACGAGCCGCCGTCGCTTGCGCCGGGTTCCAGGCGTCGCAGCGGTGCGGCCAGCGGCTGAACGCGCTTGTGGAGGCCCGCCGTAGGGCTGGAGCGAACTTCTGCGGACGCGTGGTATAGTGAAGATTCCGCCGCGGGGTGGAGCAGTCTGGTAGCTCGTCGGGCTCATAACCCGAAGGTCGTAGGTTCAAATCCTACCCCCGCCACTCAAGAAAGTGCAGGTCAAGAGGGGTCTCCGTCGAGGAGGCCCCTCTTGTGTCTCCGGATTTCTACCGGGTTTTCTACCGGACCGACCGGCAGGGGGTAGCACGGGTCCGTCCGCTTCACGGTTGATCGGCACCGCGGGCGGCGCGCCCAGAGGTCAGGCCGAGGCGGTGGAGCGGAGGATCGCAGCGGCGCAGTTGCTGACCGACCCGGGGAGGGTGCGCAGGTGCACGACGGTGCCGGGCGGCTTGGTGACGAGGTCGACGACCACGGCGACCGCCTGTGCGTCGGGCGTGCCGGCCACGACTATCGCGCCCGGCACGACGACCGACGGGTCGCGTGCATCGTCCAGGAAGCTCCAGACGTAGCCGGTGTCGTCCTCGCCGTTGAGATCGGCGGTGATATCAACTGTGGCCATGGGAGTCTCGGTCCTCGGCGGCGCAGTACGTCCCCCATCGTAAAGTTCTCCTGCCGTGGCCGGAGCGCGTCCAGTGGTCGGCTGGCAGCTACGGCTCCGTTCCCTTCGCTGACGCAGAAGTAACCTGGTTGCATGCAAGCGACCCCTGCCGTGCAGGCCTCCGCAGTGCTGAGGGAGCGGCGAGAGGCCGTGCTTGAAGCCGTGAGGCGTTGTCGGGGGCGGCGTGTACGGGTGTTCGGATCGGACGATTCGCGCCGAGGCCGTTGACCTGTAGCCGATGACGCGCCACGACGACGAGCGGGTCAGCGACATCATCGACGCCGCGGGTCAAGTGGCGATGATTGTCGCCGCCGGCGAGGTCGCCTACCGGGAGGACCGTGTCCGTCAGTTGGCCGTTGAGCGCCTCTTGGAGATCATCGGCGAGTCAGCGCGCGCAGGCCTCGTCCCGCAGACCGATCGCTGCCCGGCTCGTTGTTGCCTGCGCTGACCGGCGCCCGCACGGACCTGGCTTGGGTGGTTTCTTCGTGCACTTGGTTGGTAGCGTCGGTGCAGATGAAGTCGGTCTGGGTGGAGAGCGTCGGTCGCAGCCTTGACGAGGCCTTGGAGTTGTTGGCCGCGGCCGTTCGGGACTGCCCGGACGGACTGTGGCGGGAGTCCATGTGGGGTGTGCAGGCCTCCGAGATCGTCGGAGAGGTGAACGGCTTCGGCGGTAGACCGGTCACCGATCCTGCCCAGCGCGACACGCTGGTCCAGCGGTGGTCGGCGCCGTGGAGCGTGGCCTGGCATGCTCTGGAAGTCCTCGACTACGACCTCGCCGGTGAGGTGGAGGCGTGGGCGCCGCCGCCTCCGTTCGCCGGGAAGCCGCACTGGCAAACGTTCACCAGCCTGCCCGTTGCCTGGTCCCAGTCGGAGATCGGCGGGTACGTCGATTACTGCCGACAGCGGGTCCGTGACACGTTGGCCGACATGACCGAGGAGAAGGCAGCCGCCCTGCTGCCGCCGGCGCACCGCTACCGGGGCCGGCCCTACGCCTCGATCGTGACGAGCCTGGTGGGGCACACGGCTGCGCATGCCACACAAATCCGACAGTTCATCACCACCGCCGTCGGCTCGCCTGCCGCCCTGAGCTAGCGCTAGCAGCTAGCCGAAGGCGGGTTCCTCTTCGCCGAGGGCCCCTGCTTGCCGACAGCGTCACCGGCCGACGTCGGCTTCCCGGTAGTGCTCAATCACCTGACAGCTGCCGCACAACGGGATCGATGCGCCGGCGGCCTCTCGCGTCGGTGTCTCCAGTAGCCTTTGGGTGATGGAAGTTCCCCAGGATGTCGAGTTCGTCTTCGAGCCAGACCCGGCCGGCGGCTACCACGCCTACGCTCCCGAACTGCCCGGTCTTCACACTGAGGGGGACACCCTCGACGAGGCCACGGCTAATGCCGAGGAAGCGTTGGCGCTTTATGTCGAGGGGCTGCGTGAGGAAGGCCGTTCCCTGGAGATGGGGGTCGTCCGCCGCCGCCTTCCGCTACCGGCTTGAGCGGCCGCCTTCAGGTCATCTCCGGGGCGGAGCTGGTCGCTGCGCTCGGCAAGCTGGGGTGGGTAGTGGTCCGTCAACGCGGTAGCCACGTGCGTCTTCGCCATCCGGACCGTCCCGTGCCCCTGGTTGTGCCGCTCCATCGAGAGCTGAAGCGCGGCACACTGGCCGGGATCCTGCGTGACGCGGATGTCCGCGCCGAGCAGCTGCGCCCGTAGCCGTCAGCCGACCCCCTGCTGCGCTCGGGCATCGGCTACCGGGCGTAGTCGCCCACTCCGTACTCAGCGAGCACGTCCGCCAGGTCCGAGCCTGGCATGCCAGCCAGCCGCCCGCCGGTGAGGCGCTGATCGTCGGTCACCTCAGCGACCGCTTCGCGCGGAGCGACGAAGGCGACCATCGCCTCGTCGTCGATGAACTCGACTTCAGCGAGAACCAGACCGGTGAGCGCACCGTCGAAGACGTCGACTCCAAGCGGCGGGATGCTCAGCCGCTTCGTGTGTAGCGAGGTGGCGGGCAACGTCGCCAGGACGGCGTACTCGGCCGCATCGAGGTACATCGTGGTGATCAACCTCGGCTTACCTCCCGGCCCAGGCAGCTTCTGGGTGAACTTGTAGACAACCCGCGCTGCCTGGCCGCCGTCCGCCGTCCGCCGTCGTCTCGGTCGCCCGGCGCAGGCGAATCCTCGTTCCCACCAGGTAGCGGTCGGCGAGCCGATCGGCTCGCATCGGCGCCGTCTGGCGCCGTCCGCAGGAGGAATCGTCGCTCTCGCTCCTCCTGCGGCCATCCAACGTCAACAGGTGCTTGCGTTATCGTGAGTTGTCAATCTATAGTTGCGTCATGGCACCCACGCTACCTACCCTTGACACACTGATCCTCCACGTCCAACACCTGCATCCCGACGGCGGCGCACTGCAACGCCTCGATGATGCGCTTGAAACTGCGGCGACCGTGGGCGGGCTCACTGAACACCTAGTTGGCTACTTCGTTGACGAGGCGCGGCGTACCGGAACCTCATGGGCCGAGGTCGGCCAACGCCTCGGCGTGAGCCGCCAAGCAGTCCAAAAGCGCTACGCCGCCCCGGGGATCGACGGCGGCGGTAAGCACCCCGGGTTCTTCGACCGGATGGTGCCCGCGGGGAAACACGCCATCGTGGTCGCGGAAGAACAGGCGCGGCATCGCCACGCGCATCGCATCGACACTGAGCACCTGCTGCTCGGCCTTTGCCGCGAACCTGATGTCACCGGCGCACAAGCCCTTGCCCGCTGCGACGCCCCCCCGGGCACGATCACCGCCGCCATCAACGGTCGGATCGGCCTACCTAGCGCCGAGAAGGAGACCGAGAAACTGCCGTTCAGCCCCGCCGGCCAGCGGGTCCTGCAACACGCACTACGCGAGGCCCTCCGCCTCGACCACGACTACGTTGGCACCGGCCACCTGGCGCTGGGCTGCCTCACCGTCACCGAAGGAACCGCCTCCGAGGTCCTGACCAACCTCGGCGTCACCTACGACGCACTACGCGACGCAGTCAGAGACCTCTCCGCAGACGAACACCGCCCCGCCAGCTAGCAGCACCGACCGACCGACCACCGTGCCGGGCCCGTCATCAGGCTCAGACCGGGGGGACCCTCTTGGCGAGTTCGTCGGCCAGGGCGAGAAGGCGACCGGCGATCGCCTCACCGCTCCGATCAGGGGTGGGCGGCGGTTCGAGCAGGAGGGGCGCCACGAGCACCGAAACTCCGTCCTAGTCCTGTCGCGTCGCGGTTTCACGCAGCTCCGCGTAACAACAGGTACCGAGGAGAGAAGCCCTCCCACTCGAAGCCCAGTCTGCTGACAAGCCCGATCGACGAGGCATTGGCCGGCTGGATGTTCGCCTCCACACGGTGCAAGCCGAGCTCACCGAACGCCATGTCGACGACGGCCCGCAGACCGGCGCCCATGAGCCCCTGCCGAGCGTGCCCCTCGAAGCCGCCGTAGCCGAGGTAGGCGGACTGGAACGCCCGCCGAACAATGTTGCCTACGCTGACGTAGCCGACCACGCCTCCGCAGCTGTCGTGGCGGACCACGTAGACGGCTTGGTCCTCGCGGGAGGCATGCTCGATGTATGCCGCAAACCGCTCGGGAGTGTCGGGAGGAGGCCCGAGATGATCAAGCGCATGCGCGAGCGCATAGCCGAACTGGCCGAGCTCGGGATCGAAGCGATGGACGACTGACTGCGGCGCTCCGATAGGTGCGTCCGACACGCGTCAGCGGGCGGCGCCACTGCCCCACTGTCCTGGCCCGTTCGTTCATCCCTAACTGACGACGGCACAGCGCGTCGCCGTGGGCGTTACGTCTGGTTGCTGCTGGTCCGTGCGGCGGTGATCGCAAGGGTGGTGTAGGTCATGGTGAAGCGGCCCCCAATCGCGTCGATGGCGGTCCCGACGCCGTCGAGTACCTCGGCCAGCTTGTCGGACGGGAGCCGGGTGAGGCTCCCGGTGGTGGGGAGCAGGTCGAGCCACTCGTCGCGGGTGTAGCGCCGCTTCCAGCCGAAGCTCCACTGTTCTGGCTCGGTGAAGCGCTCCGCTGCCCGGATCCGCTCGGCGAAGTTGGCGAACATGGCCTGGTAGAGCTTCAGGGCCTGGCCGGGGCCAGCGACCGGAGCGTCTGGTGCGACCCTGTGGGTGCCGAGAACCCCATCCGCCCAGCTCAGGCGACCAGTCGGTACTCGTGGATGAGACCACCCAGACGATCGGCTTTTCGTAGCCTGGCGGCGCCAACGTCGCCGATGATGGGAAGGGTCGCATCGCAGTCAGCGGGCGGTCGTTGGCTGAGGGAGCGGTGAGGCCGGCGCGCGTTTTAATGCTCGACGTACTCGGCTAGGACTGCTTCGAGGTGGCGGCGGCCGAGGATGAGCGTCCGGTCAAGGCACTCGCGCCGTCTGGTGCCCACCACACGCTCGCAGATGGCGTTCGCCGGAGGTGCCCGGACCGGGGTCTTGATGTTCCTGGTGCCGTCGGCGGCAAAGAGGGCGTCGTAGGAGGCGGTGAACTTGGCGTCGCGATCGCGGATGACGAACTTGATCGCGTTCGCCCCGTCGGCGAGCTCCATCGAGAGGTTGCGGGCCTGCTGGGTCACCCACGCGGCCACTGGGTTGGCGGTGATGCCGGCGATCCGCACGAAGCGGCTGTCGTGATGGATGAACACGAGGACGTAGAGCCTGCGGAGGAGCACCGTGTCGACGTGGAAGAGGTCGCACGCCATCAGGCCCTTCGTCTGTGCGGCGAGGAACTCCGCCCAGGTTGGCCCCGACCTACGCGGCGAAGGCTCGATGCCGTGGTACAAGATCGCCCAGACGCTCGAGGGGGCGATCACGACTCCCATCGTGGCGAGCTCACCATGGCTGCGGCGGTAGCTCCACGTCGGGTTCTCCTCCGCCAAGCGCACCACGAGCGCTGCGGTTCCTTTCGCGATGGCTGATCGACCCGGACGGCCGTGTGGGTAGGTCCAGCGCTTGGCAACCAGATTCCGATGCCAACGCAGCAGCGTCGCTGGCTGGACGAAGAAGTGGCCGAGACGCCGACGGGGGGAGCAGTCGTGCCAGTCCCGCCAGCACCGCCCGATCTGCAGGCTCGAGCGCCGGTCGGGGGACTTGGCGCCGGAGGACCGCCACCTCGTGGCGCAGCATGACGACCTCTATCGCGAGGTCCGTGTCACGGCGACCGATCAGATGGACCAGCTGCAGCAAGCGACAGAACGCCCGGCAGAGGAACGGGAGGGTCATCGTCGGATGATCTACGCCCCCGGCGCCAGCGGTCAAAGGGTAGCTCGCAGTCGATGGGTGAGGATTTCGGCACCGACAGGCTTCAGGCTACTGTCGGAACCCGTCTGGTACGGAATTCGGGGTGGCTGTTGGGGCGACCGGGCATGATGCGCAGCTGTAGCCTGCCGACTCGGTCTCGTTTCAAGACCTCGGCCAAGCGAGGAGGAACCTCGCCGTCACCGACGATTAGGTAGTCCCCGGGGCGGGGATCGATAGCTACCTGGGCGTGACGAAGATGACCGTGCACGACGCCCGGTTCGTACTCTTCGTGGTCGTCGACCCACAACTCTATGGAGGCCTCGGTCACGCCAACCAGCTTACCGCTCAACGGTCCGGCCGGTACCCTGGGTTGTCTATCGGATCGGAGAAGCACGACCGCAGCGCCTCGAAGACGGCGGTTGTCGCCTCCGGTAGGACGATCGAGTAACGGCAGGGACGCGTGAAGGTCGCCGCAACCTCGAACCTTGCCACCCGCAAGGGCCCGACACGGGCGGTGCGAAGCTGGCGTCGGAGCGCGATGGCAGGGTTCGTCCTGCTCAGCACGATCAGGTCGTCGCCGGGCGCGGCGAACACCGATACACCGAAGAAGCCGTACTCCTCCCAGCAGTCGGCCACCGAGCGATCCAGGACAACGTCGCTGAGCCCCTTGATGCCGCCGCGGACCACGAGCAGCAGATCATCGGGTGGGGCTTCGTGTCTCAGCAGATGTCGGGGAGGGAGCACCACGTACCCATGCTGGCATGATGCCTGCCTCCGCGAGGGTCTCAGCCGGTTCCTCGGGCGAAGTCTGTGGGGGGTTATCGAGCGCTCCAAAGGCGCGATGGACCAGGCGGTAGAGGAAGGAAAGCACCACAGCGAGCAGCCTCGCCGACTGCATCCTGGCTGATCAAGGCGGTGGCGGGCCGTTTGTAGACCCTTCACGTGCCGGTACGGCACATTGAGGCCGCACTCGTCCGATGCCCAACTCGTGATATTGGACAGTACGTCCAGGGTGATCGTGACTCCCGGCTTGTCCTTGAGTTCGACACGTGGCCGGGTGTCTATGCCGTGGCCGCTACCTCCAGCACCTCTGTGCGCGTCACTCGCACCCCGGGACGTATTGCAGCGCCAGGGAGGAATCCCATGGCGAGCTGTTCGGCATCGTCGCGGGTTTCGAGAATTACGACTTCAATGCCGAGTCCGCGGTCGTGCGCGGTCATGAACGTGCCCGAGACAAAGCCGGGTAGTTGGCCCACGGCCGGAGCCAACTCCTCCCGCAAGCCCCGACGGCCTTCCTCCGGGTCCTCTTCTCGATTGTCCACCTCGACCACCACGGCCCACACTGCTCAGACCTGGGCGTCGAAGCGGGCTTGCAGCTCTGCCACCGGGACCTCTTCGACGGCGGTGGTGATCCACCAGATGTTGGAGGATTGATCCAGCACCGAAGCCTCGCGGTTGCCGTAGAACTGATTGGCCGGCTCGGATCGAATCACTCCTCCGGCGGCCACTGCCCGGGCGAAGGTCTCATCGACGTTATCGACATACACGTAGAACGCCGAGGGCCGTGGCGGGAGCTGGTCGGTGGGATCGGTGAGCATCACGACCGAGTCGCCTATCTGGACCTCGGTGTGGCCGATGCTGCCGTCGGTGCGGGTGATGCGTTCCCTCTCGGTGGCCCCGAGGGCGGCGGACAGGAACGCTACGAAGTCCTGGGCGCCATCGGCGATGACGAACGGGCACATGCTGTGGTAGTCGGGCGGTGGTGAGGTCATAGGGATGCTCCTGTCGGTGGTTCGATGGCTCTGGTCGACGGGTCCTGACTCCGGGCCGACCCGGCGGATCGCCTAGCGCCCGATGCGAGGCCGTTCTGCGCGAAGACCCAGTGGCGGCCCTCACAGTCAGCGGCGGTGTAGGACCGGAAGCCGTGCCCGGTGATCGGGCTGATGATCCTGGCCCCGGTGGCCTCGGCGTGCTTGAGGTGGGCGTCGAG
>JAKAZH010000046.1 GCA_021815935.1 Actinomycetes bacterium | reverse complement strand
TGGTCAGTTTCGAGGTGCTCGGCGGGGCGGTCTCAGCCGATGCCTTGTGCGCCGCCCTTCGACTGCTCACTGTCGCAACCAGCTTGGGTGGAGTCGAGACGCTCATAGAACGTCGATCCCGCTGGGCAGGCGAGGAGGCGATCCCACCCGGACTGCTTCGCATGTCGGTGGGGATCGAGGACGTCGACGATCTCTGGACGGATCTTTCGGATGGGCTGCTCGCAGCCGAGAAGGCGGGGACGAGCTCGGGAACAGACCCCGCCCCGACGGTCACACCGGGCTCGTAGTCTCGAATCAAGCGATCGGGCGCCCGCTCTCCGGCACCTTCGACGGTGCAACCCGAGACGGAGACCCAGATGACCGCAACTGTTTCCTCAGCAACCCTGGTCGGCGTCGAAGGCCAGCCGATCTCCGTGGAAGTCCACGTGTCGACGGGCATCCCGTCGTTTTCGATAGTCGGCCTTCCGGACGCCGCTTGCCGGGAGTCGCGGGATCGTGTGCGGGCGGCGATCCTTTCCAGCGGTATGAAGTGGCCGCAGCGACGGGTCACGGTCAACCTCGCGCCGAGCGCCGTCCGCAAAGGCGGCGCTGGCCTCGACCTCCCTATAGCCGTAGCGGTGCTCATTGCCGACGAGCAGCTTCCTGCCCAGGTCGCCAACGACGTGGGCTTCGTAGGGGAGCTCGGACTCGACGGATCTCTTCGACGGGTGCCCGGCGTGCTCGCCCTTGCGCACGCTATGTCGGTTTCCTGTCTGGTCGTACCACCGGACTGTGCCAGCGAAGCAGCGCTCAACCCCGGGGTAGCAGTCAAGTGCGCGGAGAACCTGTCGGCGATCCTGGCATGTTTGCACGGCAGAAGGAGTTGGGAAATTCCCAAAGCTGGAAGTCACTCGTTCCAGGTGGGGCGGAGCCTCGACCTAGCGGACGTCCGAGGGCAGCCGCTCGGGCGGCTTGCCGTCGAAGTGTCAGCGGCCGGTGGGCACCACCTGTTGATGGTAGGGCCGCCGGGAGCCGGCAAGACGATGCTCGCCGAGAGGCTCGTCGGGCTCCTACCTCCGCTTGACATAGGTGCTGCCCTCGAGGTCGCCCGGATCCAGTCTGCAGCCGGCTTGGACCTTCCGCCTGGAACGCTCGGGGAGAGACCGCCGTTCCGGGCGCCCCACCACAGCGCTTCCGCCGTGTCCATGGTCGGCGGTGGAGGGACGCAGATGAGGCCAGGGGAGCTGAGTTGCGCTCATCACGGGGTGCTGTTCCTGGACGAGCTGGGCGAGTTCTCGGCGGTGGTGCTCGACACGCTTCGCCAGCCGCTCGAGGAACGCCAGGTTCGAGTAAGCCGTGCGCGTGCGAGCGTGGTCTTCCCCGCCGACGTCCTTCTCGTGGCGGCGATGAACCCGTGCCCGTGCGGGACAAACAACGGGCCCGGCTCATGCAGCTGCAGCGACAGCTCCCGCCAGCGTTACGCATCGCGTGTGTCCGGGCCGCTGCTGGACCGCTTCGACCTGAGGGTGCGCCTCGACAGGCCGCAGGTGTCGGAGCTTCTCCAAGACAGCGACGGCGGGACCGTCCCAGGCGGCTGCACGAGTACTCGGCACGAGTCCACGACTACGGTTGCCGCTCGAGTGATCGGCGCGCGCTCCATGTCGAAGGACCGGGGGTACCCGACCAACAGCGCAATCCCATCCAACCGTCTCGAAGAAGCCGCGCCGTTGTCTGCTGGCGCATCGCGGCTGCTCGAAGTGCGTCTGAGGCAGGGCGCTTTGAGCGCCCGTGGGCTTCACCGGGTCCGCAGGGTGTCCCGCACGATCGCCGATCTGTCCGGTTGGAGCGGAGCTCTACGAGAGGAGGACGTCTATAGCGCCCTCGCTCTTCGTTCGAACGTACTTTCCCGATCACCGGGTGTCTCCTATGGTGGGGAAGCCGCTGGAGCGCGAAATGGGTGACGACTCGAGTGTGGCGCCGGGATGCTACGCGGCAGCCTTGAGCGCTCTTCCGGGGATGGGGCCGACGTATCTCGGGGCGATACTCGGCGAGCATCACCCTCGCGATGCGTGGGAGGCGGTTGCATCTGGGAGGATCGAGCGTCCCCGTGCTAGGGGCCAGGACCTTGGAGGCGTCCTGGATTTTCCTGGTGTCGATGCGCCTGGTGTCGATGCGCCTGGTGTCGATGCGCCTGGGGCCAGGTCGAAGAAGCCTTGGCGGACTCTGGCTGCGAGCGTGGACCCGGTCAGGTGGTGGACCGCGATATCGCAGCGTGGGATTTTCGTGACCTGGAGAGGCCAAGTCGATTATCCCAGCGCCTTGACCGACGATCCGAACCCCCCGGCCGTTATCTTTTGGCGGGGGCGCATCAAGTCGCTCAGTGCGCCTTGCGTGGCAGTTGTAGGTACACGACACCCGTCGCGCGACGGCAGCGGCGTTGCGTTCGAGATGGGGCGTGACCTCACCGCTGCAGGCGTCTGCGTGGTTAGCGGTCTCGCATTAGGGATCGACGGCGCGGCGCACAGGGGAGCGCTCGAAGGGCTCAGATCCGGAAGCGGTGCCCCCCCGGTGGGCGTCGTCGCAAGCGGCGTGGACGTGGTATACCCAAAGGCTCATTCCGGCCTGTGGGAAGGTGTGGTAGCAACAGGTGCAATAATCTCCGAGACGATTCCTGGTCGTCCTGCGCAGGCGTGGAGGTTCCCGGCTCGCAACAGGGTTATCGCGGGGCTCGTGAAGCAGGTCGTAGTTGTCGAGTCCCACACTCGTGGGGGAAGCCTCATCACCGTCGAGGCCGCGTTGCAACGAGGGGTCGAAGTGGGCGCTGTACCCGGATCGGTTCATTCCGATGCAAGCGTTGGAAGCAACCAGTTGCTTTTCGACGGTGCGAGCGTGATCAGGGACGCGTCGGATGTCCTCTCGAGCCTCGGACTATTCACGTCCGGAAGGCCAAGACTCGCGGGGAGCGACGTGCATCACCCAGGTGGTCGGGGTGACGGTGCGGGTGGTCGGGGTGACGGTGCGGGTGGTCGGGGTGATAGCTCTGTCGTCCGGTCGGAGCACGTCCTCGACAAGACTGCCAGGCGCGTCCTTGAAGCGATGGGTTGGCGGCCGATCACGGCAAATCAACTCATCACCGAAACCGGCCTACAGGCGCCCGATGTGATGCGGTCCCTCGACGTGCTGACGGGGGTCGGCGCTGTCACCGAGGACGACGGCTGCTATGCGAGGACCAGGTAACCGACAAGCGAACCTTCGACGAGCGGCCGTCCGGCATCCCCCGCCGATTGGATCACCAAAGGCATCGGAATGGAACGCGTCTATTGGGCGATTTAAGCGGATTTGAATAGTTTTGGCCGAGCTTCGGGGTGATGTTACCCATTGGGGAGGATCGGCGGGTACCCTTTTCACTTGTGAGCTTATGCGGCCCTTTCGGATGTTGTCATGGACATAGCAATGGATGAGACGGCGGAAGCCACGAGCGACGTCGATGAGCTTTGGTCACGCTACAAAGCTGTCGGTGATCGCCAGCTACGCGACGAGCTGATCCTGCGTTACTCGCCGCTGGTGAAGTTCGTTGCGGGTCGCGTGTCAGCCGGGCTGCCGCACAGCATCGAGCAGTCCGACCTCGTCAGCTACGGGATGTTCGGACTGATCGACGCGATCGAGAAGTTCGACTCGGAGCGCAACATCAAGTTCGAGACGTATGCGATCACCCGGATCAAAGGTGCGATCATCGACGAACTGCGATCCATCGACTGGGTGCCGAGATCCGTGCGTACGAAAGCCCGATCGGTCGAGCGGGCCTACGCCGCTTTGGAGGCGTCACTTGGCAGGGCGCCCACGGATGCCGAGGTGGCCGCCGAAATGGAGGTTTCCGAAACGGACCTGCAGGGCATTTTCAGCCAGATCTCCTACATCGGTATCATCGGCCTCGACGAGGTGATCTCGGGCGGCGGCGCCGATCGCGGCGAGTCGATCACGCTCGGCGACACCCTGGCCGACCGGCGGGAGGGGCCGGTTGCCACTTTCGAAGTCGAGGAGATGAAGCTCATCCTCGCAGGGGCGATAAACCGACTCGGCGATCGCGAGAAGATAGTTTTGAGTCTTTACTACTACGAAGGGCTCACGCTTGCGCAGATCGGGCAGGTACTCGGGGTCACTGAGAGCCGCGTGTGCCAGATCCACACAAAAGCCGTGATGCTATTGCGGTCTCGGTTGTCGACGGTTGACCGCTAGCCCGGCTAGCGCCGCTTGCCGTTAGCTGCCAGCGCGCCTGCCGAGCGTCGTCAGTAGTCGCCCGACAAACGAGTGATACTTTATACACCCATAGCCGGTATAAAGTATCAATCGTTTATGAGAGACGTCGTAAGCGACCCAGCATGGACTAGACAAAAAGGTGTTTTCGAGACAAAATGATCTCTGGGAGGTGTCCGGGCGAAGGCTGGCATCGGGAAAGCTCCCGATCGCATGCTATGGTCTGAAGGATGTCGAGCCCGATAGCTCGACTGACAACGTATACTTTGCGTTTGACCATCTAACTGGTTCCGCTACACCCACGGTCACTTCTCCTTCTGGAGGTGCAGTGGCGGAGCCGTTCACCGAACCGCTGGGAAGGAGCAGAAATCGTGGCTGTAGTGACTATGAGGCAGCTTTTGGAGGCTGGAGTACATTTCGGCCACCAGACTCGGCGCTGGAACCCGAAGATGAAGCGCTTTATCTTCGGAGAACGCAACGGCATCTACATCATCGACCTCAACCAGACCTTGGAGAGGATCGACACGGCCTACTCGTTCGTGCGCGACCTGGTGGCGAACAACGGGAGCATCCTCTTCGTCGGAACGAAGAAGCAGACGCAGGATCCGATCTCAAGTCACGCCGTCCAGTGCGGGATGCCCTACATCAACGAGCGCTGGCTCGGTGGGATGCTCACCAATTTCTCCACGATCGCCGGTCGCGTGTCCAAGATGACCGAATATGACAGGATGCGCGCTGCTGGAGACTTCGAGGCGATGCCGAAGAAGGAAGCGCTGATGCTGACGAGGGAGCTCGAGAAGCTCCATCGGAACCTCGGTGGAATCCGCCACATGACGCGGCTTCCCGACGCGGTTTTCGTCATCGACACGAAGAAGGAGCACATCGCGGTGACCGAAGCTCGGAAGCTCGGTCTCCCGATTGTCGCTGTCGTAGACACCAACTGCGATCCTGACGTGATCGACTACGTGATTCCGGGCAACGACGACGCGATTCGAGCCGGGAACCTCATGTGTCGCGTCATTGCCGAGGCAGTCGAGGAGGGTCGCTACATCGCCTCCCGCAAAGCATCCCGATCGGGAGCGCCCGCCGCGACCTTGGAGGCGCCGCGCCAGCTGACCCCTGAAGAGGAGGCTGCCCGAGAGGATCAGCAGCGCCAAGCCCGCCGCCAGGCGGCGATCGCCCAGGCCGAGCGCGAGGCGCGCCTTGCCGCTGTAGCGCGCGCTGCCGACGAAGCGGCTTCCGGAGAGTCGGAAGCTCCTACGACGGAGGCGGCCGATGCCTCTACGGATGGTCAGGTGCCGGCTGCCACAGAGCCGGCTGCCACAGAGCCGGCTGCCACAGAGCCGGCTGCCACAGAGCCGGCTGCCACAGAGCCGGCTGCCACAGAGCCGGCCATCGTGAGCGCTGATGCGGGCGCCGACGCAGAAGTTAAGTCAGAAGACGAGAATTAGGAACAAGACGGATGCCGAGTTTTACTGCACAAGACGTCAAGGCGCTCCGGGATTCGACCGGCGCCGGAATGATGGACGCCAAGAGAGCGCTATCGGAGGCAGACGGCGACGCTGCCGCTGCGACGGCATGGCTTCGCGAGCGCGGGTTGGGTAAGGCAGCGGAGCGGTCCGACCGGGACAACTCCGAGGGAGCGGTCGCCGTCGTGGTGGAAACGGACCGGGCTGCGCTCGTCGAGCTCAAGTCGGAGACCGACTTCGTAGCGAAGTCGCCCCAGTTCGTAGAGCTGCTCGACGAACTCGCGCGAAGGGTCGCGTCCGAGGGTGAGAGCGCGGTGGAATCCATGAAGGATGCCATCGACGACCTTCGGCTTTCGCTCCGGGAGAATATCGAAGTCGGTCGGGTTGTTCGCTTCGATGCTCCCCCAGGGCACCTCCTCGACTCCTACATCCACGTGCAGAACGGCCGCGGCGTCAACGCTGTCATTGTCGAAGTGGACGGAGGAACCGCCGAAAAGGCGCACGACCTTGCCGTTCACATCGCCTTCGGGAAGCCGTCCGTCGTGAGTCGCGACGAGGTGCCAGAGGCTGACGTCGAGGCGGAGCGATCCACGCTCGAAGCCCAGACTCGCAACGAGGGTAAGCCTGAGGCTGCGTTGGCGAAGATCGTGGATGGCAAGATCAACGGTTGGTACAAGAGGACCCCGGGTGGGGTGCTACTCGAGCAGCCGTACGCCAAGGACGACAAGATGAGCGTAGAACAGTTTATGGGTGGGGTGGCCGTGATCAGGTTCGCGCAGGTGATTGTCGGGTCCTGATCACGGCGGTCCGCCGGCCCTGCCTGTGCGACACTCGGTGGCGGAGCTTGGTTTTCGTCGCCGCTCCTGCGCATTATGACATCGTTCAACCACGACCGCCGATATCCGGGCGCCACTAGGCTCATCGGACTGTGAATGCTCGGCCCCCTTGGTCCCGTGTGGTGTTGAAACTGTCGGGAGAAGCGTTCGCCAGCGATGCAGCTGACGAGACCATCGACGGAGTCGTCGTGGACAGAGTGGCCACCGAAATTGCCGAGGCGCAATCGTCCCTCGGCACCCAGCTCGCCGTAGTGGTTGGCGGAGGAAATATCTGGCGCGGAGCGAGAGGCTCCGCGTCGGGCATGGACCGGGCGAGCGCTGACTACATGGGAATGCTCGCAACCGTGATCAATGCGCTGGCGCTCCAGGATGCCCTCGAGCGTAAAGGGCAGCCGACCCGGGTCCAGACTGCGATCGGAATGTCTCAACTTGCGGAGCCGTACATTCGGCTGCGAGCAATCCGACACCTGGAGAAGGGTCGCGTGGTGGTCTTTGCGGCGGGGACAGGCAACCCCTTCTTCACGACGGACACGGCCGGAGCTCTCCGAGCAGTCGAGATCGACGCCCAGGTACTTCTGAAGGGCACGCACGGAGGTGCAGACGGGGTCTACGACGCTGACCCGAACATCCAGCCTGGAGCGCGCCTCTTGGAAGAGGTGGGTTTTGACGAGGTCCTGGCCAGGGACCTTCGAGCGATGGACTTGACAGCCATAACACTGTGCAGGGAGAACGGACTGCCCATCCGAGTTTTCTCTATTATGGCCGCCGGTAACCTTCATCGCGTCCTGCGAGGCGAGCGGATAGGTACGCTTATCCGATAATGGATGACAACTACGTCGACACCGTCATCGAAGACTGCCGGGACAAGATGGATAAAGCAGTTGGCCATATGCGCGGCGAGATGTCGAGCATCAGAACCGGCCGGGCCGCCCCTGCCCTTGTAGAAAAGCTGCGGGTCGAATATTACGGCTCCGAGGTCCCGCTCCAACAGCTCGCAGGTATCCAGGTTCCCGAGGCGAGGATAATGGTTATTTCGCCCTATGACAAAGGTTCGCTTCGAGCGATCGAGAAAGCGATCCAGAACTCCGATCTTGGGGTCAATCCGGGCAACGACGGCTCGGTGATCAGGCTCAATTTCCCTCCCCTGACCGAGGAGCGACGAAGGGAGATGGTGAAGATCGCTCACCACAAGGCTGAAGAGGGCCGGGTTGCCATACGCGGATGTCGTAGGAGCGCCCGCAAGGACTTGGAGACTCTTGAGAAGGACGGGGAGATCTCGAGTGACGAGCTCGAAAGAGCCGAGAAGGAACTCGACAAGGTGACCCAGGAATACGTCGCGGAAGTTGATCGGGTCTTGGGCCACAAGGAAGACGAGCTCTTAGCGGTCTGAGGAGGACAGCATGAACGAGCGTGACGAAACTACGGCCCGGCATGAACCCAAGCCGGGCGAAGGAGTCAGGATTTTGAAGGCCGAGGAGGCGCAAGCCGCCCTCGACGCAGGCGAAGCGGCCGGCCGCCGGCCTGACGACCAGCTCCGATTCGGGGACGTCCCCCCTGCCCCGACCGGCCCCCGGCCGGCGCACAGGTTCCCGTTGCCGGATTCCGTCAACCCAGCGGAGGCAGTGTCTCTGCCTCCTCTTGCTCAAACCCGCAGTGAAGGTCCGAGTCCCCGACGTGTTTCATCATCGGGTGAGCCTAGGAGTAAGGCGTCTGAGCTGGAAGACCGCCAGCACGGCGCTGGGGAAGTCGATGTGACAATTGGAAAGTTACGAAAAGAGGACGATGTGACATCTCGCCAGGAAGGCCGTTCGAAGCGTTGGTCCGCGAGCGACGGGGGTGGCGGAGACGCTTCGGGCGCGCCGGTGAGTTTGGCGCCGTCGGGATCCGAGGACCGAACGACCGAGCTGGCGCTCGGCGGTTCCGTCGCGACGGACGCCGGGGTGCCCATCTCGCTGAGCAGCTCCCACACCGACATGCTCCACTGGGCTGATCCTCCTACCGGCGAGGTGCCCAGGCTGCATCTCGACGACGACGTGACGTCGACAGGCGAGAACGGCGACGACGTCGACAGCTTGAAGGCGGGATCGGGGCGCGAGGCGCACTGGCGCGACGAGCGCAGCTGGTATGAGGAAGACGTCCTGTCGGATCTTGCCGGCGACGAGCCGCCTGTCGGTGCGTTGGATTCGAGCCGAAGCGAGCATTCGGACCTGTATTCCTTTGACGAGGACTTCGAACGGGTCCGTTCCCGAACAGGATCCAATCAGCTGATCGACCTCTCCGACCATGAAGAGGTCAGTCCCGTAGCGGCCGGCTCCCCGTCGGGTAGCAACCTGCGATCGAGAGGGCGCGCAAGAGTCACGGGCCGGGCGAGCGTCGGCGACTCCCCGCCCACGGTCGGCGGATCGGACTCGGAGAACCACATTGAAGCGCCGGTCGGTCTGCGCGGCGGTCGACCGATCGGGACCGCGCGAAGGCCGGGAGCCAGGCGCGTCACGCCGGGCGGTTCCGATCCCGCAGGGAGCCGTACGGGGCCGAGTCGCGTCGGCTCGAGCGGTGCCGCGCAGCGTCGAGCCCCGGGGCGTCCCGCGCCGGCGACCGGTGAGCCCCGTGACGATCTCCGTGGCAGGGCGCTCGTGGGAGGTGGCCTCGTGGTCGCGCTGATCGTTGCCTACGCCGTCGGGTCGAAAGGTTTGGTTATCCTCGCCGGCGCGGTGTGCGTTGTCGCGGCCGCAGAGGCCTACAGAATGGTTCAAGGAGCCGGGTTCAGCCCAGCGACCCTGCTAGGTCTCGTCGCGACGGCCGGGTGCGTCCTCGGCGCCTACTGGAAGGGCTCCGACGGGGTGGTGATCGTCGCTGCGATAGCTTTCGCAGGGACGATCCTGTGGTACGTGCTTGGTATCGTCGAAGCGAGACCTCTCGTAAACGTGGCTGTGACGATCATGGTGTTTGTCTGGGTCGGAGTGCTCGGGTCGTTCGCGGCTCTCCTGCTCCGCCAGTCCCACGGCAAAGGCGAATTCCTCGGGGCGGTGCTCGTGGCGGTGGCGGCGGACATCGCCGCGTACTTCGTCGGGCGGGCGATCGGCAGCCGTCCGCTTGCACCTGCGATCAGCCCGAACAAGACTCTCGAGGGCTACCTCGGCGGGGTTATCGGTGCGATCATCGTGGGGGCCATTGTGGGCAAGGCGATCACCCCGTGGGGTGGTATGCGCCATGGTCTGGTCCTCGGCCTTCTCGTGGGGCTCATCGCACCGGCGGGCGATCTCTTCGAGTCCCTTCTCAAGCGGGACTTGATGCTGAAGGACTCAGGGACGATCCTCGGAGGTCACGGAGGGGTCCTCGACCGCTTCGACGCCCTCCTCCTGGCGCTGCCGGCGGCCTACTTCGTCGTCATCAGCTTCAAGCTCTGACCGCGTTGCGGACGGTAAGCCTGGTCGGGTCGACCGGGTCGATAGGCCGTCAGGCGATCGATGTGCTCGGAACGCACCCGGACGAGTTCCGCGTCGTGTCGATCGGGGCGAACACCTCCGTGGCACAGTTGGCGGACCAGGCGAGTCTGCTTCGCCCGGAGCGCGTAGCGTTAGTTGATCCGGGAAGAGCGGGCGAGCTCGCGGCCATGCTGCCGCGTGGCGTCGAGCTTCTCGTGGGCGATGACGCCCTCGTGGAGATATCGAAAGGAGCTGACATCGTCGTCAACGGCGTAGTCGGTTTTGCAGGGCTGCCGGTAACCGTGGCAGCCTTGCGCGACGGTCGAAGGTTGGCACTGGCGAACAAAGAGTCACTGATCGCCGGCGGACCCGTCGTTCAGGCTGCCCGGATGACGCCAGGGGCGGAGATCATCCCTGTCGACTCGGAGCATTGCGCGATTCACCAGTGCCTTCGCTCGATATTCACCGCCGATCAGATGGAAGCGCTTCCAAGGGCGGTCGGCGCACCGCTACGACGGCTCGTCCTGACCGCCAGCGGGGGACCTTTCCGGGGGGTGTCGCGCCGGTCGCTCGGGGAGGTGTCGCTTGCAGACGCGCTGGCCCATCCCACCTGGTCGATGGGCCCGAAGATCA
>JAKAZH010000045.1 GCA_021815935.1 Actinomycetes bacterium | reverse complement strand
GAAGGTCTCCTACGCGCAGCAGGAGATCGCCACTTTGCTCCAGCAGTTCAGCCGATGGCGGACGCTCGGTGTCGGCCTGGCAATCGGGGTTCTAGTCGGGGCGATAGCGCTGATCGTCAACACCATTCAGCTCGCTATCTTCGCTCGACGCCGAGAGGTGTCGGTGATGAAGCTGGTCGGGGCGACGAACTGGTTTATTCGCGTGCCGTTCATGCTCGAAGGTTTCGTCCACGGGATGGCCGGGGCGGTCGGGGCGTTCTTCCTTACCTATGGCCTGCGGAACTGGATAGCGTCGTTCCTCCCTGACCAGACTATTCTCGGCACGAACCAGCTGTTCGTGACCCCGCATGAAGCTGTTCTCACCGGGCTGGTCCTGCTTGTCGTCGGCGGCCTGGTGGGAGTTCTCGGTTCGGCCTTCGCGGTGCGGCGCTACCTGGCTGTCTGACGGTTAGGCGGCACCTCGTACGGACTATGGAGACCCGGAAGCAACCTCGTCGATCGCGGCCGCGACAGCATCCGGGTGGTCCTGAGGTATGAGGTGACGCGCCCCGGCTACCATTTGCAACTTCGCTCCGCGGATGCCAGACGCTAGGTGGACAGCCACCGCCGGCTCTACCGTGCGGTCGGAGGCTCCGTGGAGCACGACTGTCGGGGTTTTCACCTCGGCGAGGAGGGGCTCCAAATCTCCAAGGTCGCTGAGGAGGTGGCGTTGCTCGACCAGGAACGAGCGCCAAAGCCGGTCTTGGCCCGCAGCGAGTCGGGCGAGGTAGCGGTACGAGTCGCGAGCGCGGCGCGGAAGGTGGTTGTCAGCGAGCGACCGGACCCGCGAGTTTCCGGCCACGAGTGTGAGGGCACCCCCTGCAGCGGCTGCTATGGCTTCGCCGGCGAGAGGCGCGCCGAGGAGACGGTCGTTCCAGGCGAGGCGCTCGCTCGGCCCGACCGACGAAACCAGGACGAGTCCCGACACGCGCTGCGGCCAGGTTGCCGCCGCCCAGATGGCGGCACCTCCGGCCCAGCTGTGGCCCACGATAATCGCCTGCGAGCGGTCGAGGCGGTCCAGGAGGTCGAGGACGGCACGGGCGTTTCCGGCGAATCCAGTTGCCGGCCCGCTCGTAGCACCGTACCCCGGCCGATCCGGGGCTATGACCTCGAAGCGGTCGTCGACGAGTGCGATAACCCGCTTCCAGTCGGCGGCGGTGCCTGGCTGGCCGTGCAACAACACGACTGGACGCCCGGGGGGGCCATGGATCTCCGCTATGAGGCGAGGTCCGGGTGGGGCCGGTGGCCGGTCGCCGTCGCGGTGGTGGGGACGCTCCGGCCTGTCAGCCAATGCCGACCCACCCGAGGGCCGTTTGGACTACCAGTGTCGCCGCTGTCACAGCAACGGCTGCGATCGAGATTGCTGCCACTATCCGGAAGATCCTTCCGTTGGCCGCCGCCCCGAGGAGGCTACGGCGGTTCGCGAGGATCAGGATGAAGATCAAGATGATGGGAGTTATCAGGCCATTCAGGGTCTGAGTGTTGATCAGCAGACTTACAAGGTTGCCGGGCAGGAGTGCTACACCCGCGCCGATAAGGATTTGGGCAGTGAATAGCGACAAGAACAGGGGCGCTTCTGCGAAACTGCGCGACACCGACCGCTCGACGCCGAGTGCTTCGGAGACCGCGTAAGCCGTCGAGAGCGGGACGACCGCCCCTGCAAGCATCGAAGCTCCGAGGAGGCCGATCCCGAACAGGTCGACGGACAGGGTGCCGGCAACCGGCGCCAACGCTTGCGCCGCCGAGTGGGCCGACGCCAGAGGCGCTCCGAAGCGCCCGAGGGCTGCGCCGGTGGCGATAATGATAAACACGCTGACGACATCGCCGGCGATCGCCCCAAAGACGGTGTCGACCCGCTCGTAGCGGTAGTCGGCGGGGCCGATACCTTTGTCGGCGACGGCTGCCGCCACGTACAGCTGCATGTACGGGGTTATCGTCGTGCCGATCAAGGCGACGGCGAGGAGGATGAATGGCTTTGTCGCGACGAAGTGAGGGATGACCGTGTTCGATGTGACCTGTCCCCATCGGGGGTGGGCCAGTATCGCCGCTATCGGATAGGCGACGAACACCAGTGACATGGCCAGGAAGAGACGTTCTGCGTAGCGGTAGGAACCGAACATCACCAGGGCCCAAATGGCGATTGCAGCTATCGGCACCGAGATGAACTTGCTGACTCCGAGCAGTTCCAAGGCCGCGCCGATGCCGGCGAACTCCGACACGACGAGACCGACGTTGGCTACCACCAGAAAGAAAAGCGCGAAAGAAGCGATCCGCAGGCTGAACTCTTCCCGGATTAGAGCGGCAAGGCCTTTACCGGTGAACGCTCCGAGACGAGCGCACATCTCTTGGACCACGACAAGGCCGACTGTGACGAGGACCATCAGGAAGATCGGGCGGTAGCCGAATTGGGCTCCGGCCGAAGCGTAGGTGATGATCCCCCCTGCGTCGTTCCCGGCGTTCGCTGCGATGATTCCCGGCCCTGCGATCGCCAGGTAGATCAGCCATTTACGCCGCCGGGGTGGAGGGGATCCCGTGCCCCGGCGTACGTCTACCGCGGTCTGCGCGCTCACGTGAGAAACCTGGGGAAGTGGCGGCGACCCTTGTCGGGCAGGAGCGTATCGATCAGGTCGTCGGCGAGGATCCTTCCTAGCGGGCGGTCGTTGTCGTCGACGACGATCACGGAGCTGTGACGCGTCTCCATCAAGCGCTCGGCAACCTCGGTTACGCCCGCTTTGACTGTAACTGACACGCATTCGCCGCCGGAAAGAAGGTCGGAGATGAGGTTCTCGTTGTCGGCGGTTGCGAGCTCGAAAAGCCCTACGTCTCCCAAGAGGCGGCCGTCTGCGTCCACGACGGCAACTGCGTCAACCTCGCTCGAGTGAACCTTCACCCCGCGGAGACGGATCCGGACGGCCTCGACCGTCTCGTCGGGCGTGGCCGTCACGAGGCGCGTGGTCATGAAGCCTCCCGCCTCGCCTTCCTCGTAGTGCAGCAGGTCGGCGAGGGCCTCAGCCTGATCTGGCTCCATGTGCTCGAGCAGCTCGGTGCGGTCGTCCTTCTCGAGGTCTCGCAGGGCGTCGACTGCTTCGTCGGGCTCCATCCTCGCGACGAGCGCGGCGGCATCCTCGGCGCGGGTCTCTCGAAGCAGCGCCCCCAGCTCCTCGGGATCCATCTCTTCCAAGGCGTCGGCTGCGATTTCGGGCTCGAGGCTCGCGAGCAACTCTTGGCGGGCATCTCGTCCGAGGTCTTCGAGGAGGTCTGCGAGCTCTCCTGGACGAAGGCGGCGCAGTTCGTCGTGCGACGCGCGAAAAGCGACGTTGGACACTTCGCTACCGAATGGTCGTATGGTCGCCCAGTCGATGACCTTGTCGGGCGTCGGTAGTGTTCTCCATCGTTTCGGCCCGAGCCTGCGAAGCAACGTCTGGGCGCTCACGTCGACACCGACGAGCCTTAGAACGCGTCCGGACGGCGACGGCGTGAAGGCCAGGTACAGGTCGGCGGGGCGGATTACCTGCACGCCGTCCACGTCGACGAGCTGATGGTCCAGCACGTCTCGTGCGAGAAGCACTTCGCCGTCACGGCGCGCGAACTCGAGAAGACTCAGCCGGGCCGAAGCGAGGGTAGCGCCTTGACGGCTGACAGCGGAGATCTCGCGGATGGGCGCGAACGAACGCCTCCCGCCGATCCGGAGGACCATGCCGGTAACGGCGGGGTAAGCCTCCTGGCCATCCCAACGAGCTACGACGTCTTCAACCCGACCGACTTGATCGCCGGCCTGGTTGACTGCGGGGCTGCCGACAAGGCCGGCAAGTGACAGAAGGCTGTCACGAATCGACCGTACCGCGAGCATGCGAGTTTGACGCTGCTTCCGGGCCCGTCGGATCGGGCGGACCGGATTCGTGAGTATGCGCGGGTGTTGCATCGGGCCAACCTTGACTGACGTCCCCGAAGGGTGGTGGACAGGTCCATAGCTGGATTACGGCGCCAAGCTACCAGCCAGGGAAGACGCCGCTCGGCGTGGCCGCGCTCCTCGAGGGGCTAGCCCAACCGGTGGTCGGCTCCAGCGCTGTCGCGGGTCGGCTCGTCGGATGCAGCTGGAACCCACGGATTTATGTATGTGACGACGTCTCGGCCGAACGATATGTGGCTCCCCGGAGCGACGACCTCCGTCGTCCGGTACGGCATCTTCTGCCACGCGGAAGCCCCGGGCGGGTAGGTGTAGGTGCCGACCTCCGAGCCTCCGTCGACGACTACGACATCCCAACCCTGGAGGAGGATCTCGGCGCGCCCGCGTCGTGTCGGATCGCCGGCAAGCGGTAGCTGGCGAGGGCGCCGATCCGCGTTCTCGCGCTCGTCAGATGTGGGCCCCGCCGGATTCGAGGTGCGGGTGGCCGGGTGCTCATCGCCGCCAACGACGTAGTCACTGTCGAGTCGATATACGCTCCCGTCGGAGGTTATCAGGCAGCCGAGCGGCGGCCGTGGGCCTGGCCCGGGAGGCTCGTCTCCGCTCCTGATGGGACTGGAGCACAAAGCGCAGAAGATCATGCCTGGACGATTGAAGTGTCCGCGGTGGCAACGGACCCCGTCGACTGTGACAGCCCGGGCGGCGGCATTTGGCGCGGCGGCACTCGAGGGTCGTTCCGTACCGGATGCTCCCGGCCTGAGATCGACCACTATGGAAGCTTCACTGATTGCATCGCCACTCGGATCCGCCTCTTGCGTAGTTGCGTCTCTCGATTCGAAGTCGCTTATGTTGCCCGCCCCCGACGATGAAATAGTCAGCGTGGAAGTCGGTTCCTCGTCTATGCCCTGATCCTCGTCTGCACGTTCACGTTGTGTGTTTGAGAGAGTGATCCGCTCGAGTACGGGCGACGGCCAGAGGGTCAGCCCGCCGCCGGGGACAACGCCTGCTTCGAGGTCGAGTAGCGAGGATGGCGATCCCTCCGGAAGTGGTGACCCGGCAGCGTTGAGCGACAGCGCAGGACTGGGCGCGACGATCGTGCGGGCCCAGCCCGGCTGGGTTGGGGCGATCGTCCACGAGGCCCCATCCCATCCCTGGGCGGGCCCATGCACGAGGCTCACCCATCTTGCTAGGCCAGGTCCCGCGACGGCGAAACCCACCTGAGGTTCGGGGTCGGCGGAGCTCAGCACGGATGCCAGATGGTCGACGAGTATCTGCCCTGCCTCAGGGGATCCCGCCAGGTTCCGGGCGGACTCGATCAGGAATGCCAGCAGCGAGCTAGACGCGTCGGCGCTTGTCCACGCGACAACATGGCCATAACGGATAACCACTCCTCCTCCGGGAGCTACCTCGAGCCGCGAGATCATGCGACGCCGCCTTTCGGATCGGATGCCGATACCGCATCGGCTAGGTCCTGTTCCGTTGTCGGCGCCGAAAGGTCGGCGAACTCATAACCTTCGAGGATCGAGGCGATGGCGAGGGCCGTCGGGGGGCGCTTGGACAGGTCAGAATCAGTGCAGGACCGGATTACATCGAGGATCTCGGCTGGTAGGCCGGGGTCGAGTCTCGGGCGGCTGTAGAGGACCCGTTGGACGGCGATCACCGGTTCGTCGTCGTCCAGTCCGGGGTAGAGCGTCGTGCTGCTCAGTGACACGTGGAGGCTGGCGCCGAGCGACCAGATGTCGGAGGCTCGCGACGGGGCCTCACCGCGAAGCAGAGCTGGGTCGACGTAGTTGAGCGCCCCTCCAGGCTTCGAAGTTGTCACTTTCCCCGCTGGGCTTACCATGTCGGGAGGGCCGAGGACTGGACCTCGTCCAGTAAGGAAGATGGCGTCGGGGGAGATGGACCCGTGCGCAATTCCCGCCGAGTGAAGGTCGTGTGCCCCTCGTGCTGCCGCAGCGACAGCGAGCGCCTTGGCCTGTGCCTCGAGGGGGCTCGCAGCGTTCCCAAGGGTACCCCTCGATGACGCTTCCGAAGCGAGGAAAAGGCTCGACGAGCCTTCCTCGCCGAGAAGCTCGTATAGGGCGAGGAGATGATCGGAAGGGACCGCAGCATACCGGCGTAACACGTCGCTGACTTCGGTAAGTCGAAGAGCAGACCCGGCAAGCTCCGAGAGCAGGACCTGGTCTGCGAGGCCGAGACGATGCGGTGCTTCACAGAGATATGCAGTTCGGGCTGATGCCGCGGGCTCGGCCCGGCCAAGGATGCGGTAGCCGACGACAGACGATAGCAATGCTGTACTCCTAGACGACGGGTTTGCGTGACGAGCGTACTTGCGCCGGAACCGCGGCACCTGCCATTCATGGTATGGAAGTTAATGAAAAAGTATAATACACTGCGACAATGAATGTAGTGACGTGCTGGACCGCCTCGCTCGGCGGGGATTTGTGATGTCGTTTCGACTGGCGTTGGGGCTGGCCGGCTCCGTCGTGGCAGGTGTCGGATCTCTCGGGGTCTTGGCGACGGCAGGGATCGATGTATTAAGTGTCACGACAAACGCGTCTGCGAGTCAGGCAGTAAATCTTGGTCCGGGTGGAACCGCAGGCATAGGCGTTGGCGCAACAGCCGGCGGCGGGGCAACAGTCGGCAGCGGGGCAACGTCGCAGCTGCCGGCAGGGATATCGGACCTGTATGCGCAAGCTGCAGGGGCGTGCCCTGGGCTGTCGTGGACCGTGCTCGCTGCGATCGGCACCGTGGAATCGGGCAATGGGACCTCGACGCTACCGGGTGTCCACGCCGGTGCGAACAGCGCAGGAGCCGAAGGCCCCATGCAGTTCGAGCCCGCTACCTTCTACGAATACGACTTTCCTGTCCCACCCGGCGGTGCGTCGCCGCCGAGCCCGTACGACGCTACCGACGCTGTCTACGCTGCCGCGAGGATGCTGTGCGCTGACGGAGCGACGAAAGCGGGGGGTCTTCCAGGGGCTATCTTCGCCTACAACCATGCTTCGTGGTACGTGAGCGAGGTTCTCGCCCTTTCCTCGTTTTACTCCGGCGAGGTCAGCCCACGAGGCTAGCTAGGATCTTGCTTGTCTGGCTCCGGGGCGCGTCGACAAGCAGCCAAAGCTCGACGTCAGTTCGCGACGCCCACGCGTGAACCAACACCGCACGGAAGCCGTTCGGACGGTCCGCCTGATACTCGAACGCGACAGATGTCCCTTTTACTGCTATCGGGCGACCACCACTCAGAGACAGCGGAGAGGGTGAAGCCTGCCCGAATGAATCCACAGAAACCGGAACCGCCGCGCTGAGCGACGGGGCGTGCAAAAGATAGTCGATATGCTGGCCGGCCCAGCCGGAAGCTCCAGAATATTCGACGTCACCTGCCAGGTCGGTAAAGGCCTGGTTCGTCGACCACGAGCTAGGCACCGCGTAGGTGAAATAGCCGTCATGCACAGCTTCGTATCCGGTGGGAACTGTGATCTGCGGCCCGTTAGGAGCTTTGGAAGCCTCGATGGCAGACACCCCAAGTGCGGCACCGAGAATCAGCACTGATCCACAAGCCACCCCTAACATCCATCGGCGGTTGCTGCGTCGGCACGCACGTTCGGTCGGTGTCAGAACAAGGCCACGTTCCTTATGGAGGTCAACGTCGGCTCGGTCGCCGCCCGAACTATCCAACTTGGTGGGTCTGCTCGCCGGAGGGAACCGATCGACGTTGCTCACATCGTCAGTTTTCCACGACTCGGTATCCTCCGCCACGCGCACGCCGGTCGTACCGACGTAGCACTACGCTGCTAGGCCATCGCAAGAATCCGGCGAGCAGGCGCCGATTTGGGTGGGGCCCACCGACGACGGATGGCCGCCCGGCAGGCCCTGTATCAGCGAGGTGGAGTCTCCTCCTCGGACGTGGTTGGTGCCATCACAGTGCCCTCCTTTCGTGCTCCGACGGAGTTAACCTGCTCCTTCTATTAAACGCTGCAGCAGTGTGCGTGTCAAGACTCAATCCGCCAGATCTCCGTCGAGCCTGCGGCTTTGCCGGCATTGCATCGCGGCGCGGGTAGCGCTGTTCGCCGTAGCGACAACCGGTACGGCGACGACGGCTCCCACTATTCCGAACAGGATCGCCCCTGCGGCCAGTGACAATACAATTGCCAGAGGATGGACCCTCACGTAGCGCCCCACCACGAACGGTTGCAGCAGATGAGCTTCGATCTGGTTGTCGAGCAGCAGCACCGCGGTCATCACGATCGCGGCTATGAGACCTTTCGCGAGGCCGGCAACGGCGACGGCCAGGGCCCCTGTCACGATGGCACCAACCAGAGGCACGAACGATCCGATGCCCACCAGTACTGCGAGGGGGAAGCTGAGCGGAACGCCAAGGACTGTGAGCGTCACGGCCACAACGACACCGTGGAACGTGGCGACGATGAGAGTCCCGCGTATGTAGTAGCCAATCGTCGCCCACGCTGCACTACCCGCGGCTTCCGCTTCGGGGCGGGCAGATCTAGGGATTGCTCCGAGGAGAAACTTCCAGACTCTGTCCCCGTCGAAGACGAGGAAGATGGTGGAGAAGATCGCCAGAAGAGCACCGCTTAGAAATTCGAGCACCGTCTTGCCGGTGGAGAGGGCTGTCGATGCGATCGTGGCGGAGTTCTTGGAGATCGTGTTGCTGATCGTCGAGCTCAAGTTGTCGACAGTTTTCGCGTTGATCTTCAAAGGACCGTTGATCAACCACCGTTTCACGTGTGGGAGGAGGTTGTTGATCTCGTTGCCGAGCTGTGGTGCCTGCTGAGCGGCTCTGAGGACGACGAGTGTGAGCAAGCCGCCGAATACGACCACTGCGACGAGCATTGTGAGTGCGGTCGCAACGCCCCTGCCGGCTCCGATTCTGCGCATTCTCATTGCGAGAGGGCTCAGCAGCGCGGCGACAAGCAATGAGATGACGAATGGAATCACGACCAGCGACAGGCTCGAGAGGAGTCGCACCCCGAAATAGACGACGACTCCGACGACTATGAGGCGCCACGCATAGTCGCCGGTGACACGAAGGACCGCTCCGGGATACTGGGCGGGTGGTCCGTCGGGAGGCGGAGGCATTTCGGATCCGCCGTCAGGGCGCCTGCTCAGTGGTTCCATCAGCACATAGCCTGCCTGATCGGCGCCGCCACATCGCGGATGGGCACTGCCTGGAATATGCGGATCGATACGACAGTTGAACCAGACATGTCCCCCTATGACGTAGCAATCTCAGGTCTGAACGGCGGTCCGGTCACCTTCGGCGAGAAGGCCACCCTGATAGTTAACGTGGCGTCTCGGTGCGGCCTCACCCCCCAGTACGCAGCTTTGGAACAGTTGCACGAACAGTTCAAGAGTCAAGGCTTTTCGGTCGTCGGTGTGCCCTGTAACCAGTTTGCGGGTCAGGAACCGGGCAGTGCTGAGGAAATCTCGACCTTCTGCTCCACGACCTACGGCGTGACGTTCCCACTGACAGAGAAGGTCGACGTCAACGGCCCTGACCGCCACCCCCTCTTCGATGTCCTCACTGCTACCCCGGACTCCGAGGGCGAAGCTGGCGACGTCAAGTGGAACTTCGAGAAGTTCCTCGTCGGTGCCGACGGGCGCGTGGCCGCAAGATTCCGTCCGATGGTCACACCCGACTCGCCGGAAGTGGTGTCGGCCATCGAAGCAGCTCTAGGGGAATCGACGAACTAGGAGATCTCGTTCGTTTCCTGGCGGCTTCGGCGCGGCCAGACAACTCGGTTCGGCCCCGCCTCCTCGGCGGAAGCGAGAAGCGTGATTGCCTCGTCGAAGACGTCCCGGCTCGCCTCGTGGCGAAAGCCCGCCTCTACTGCCGCGACGGTGACACTGGATTCGACTTGCCCGCCCGGCCGACCGTGAAATTCCGGGCTTTGCGCACCGGGACTTCGCTCCACCGCTGCGCGGACGCGCTCCGCTGCAAGCACCGCGGCGTGACCCTGGGCGCCAGGAAGAAGTACGGCAAACCTGGCATCGCCCAAATCGTAGACCTGGTCCCCCTGGCGGACGGCCCGGCGGACTGTCCGGTAAAAGCTGTCGTGCAGGTTCGATGCAGAACCTTCCTCCGCTCCTACGCCGGGAGCCGTCAAGTCGTCGACAATGTCGATCGCGTCCCAACGAACGACCAGAAGGGAGTAGACGTCCCCAGAGCGTTGGAGCCTCTTGAAGAGCCTCGCGTGATCTGTCTTGAACGTCTCGCCGCTCGCCGGGCGATCGTCCAAATCTGTCGCTCCTGACTCGCGGATCTTCTCGATCTCCGCACGAAGCCTCTCCGTTTCGGCGATCAGGAGGCGTTTGTCTGCGCGGTCGGTTGTCGCCCAGCTGTCCAGCTGGTCGCTGTATACGACGACGCTGGCCGGGCCTTCCGATTTTGCCCGGTACATGGCGAGATCGGAATCTCTCACAACCTCGTCAGCTCTGCGGCGCGCACCGAGCATGACGAGCGCAGCGCACGCCGAAGCCGTAACCGGCCTTCCGTCGCAGTCGATAGGGCGGGCCGCTAGTGCAGCAGCCGACTCGGCAGTCTCGACCGCCGCTCCCAACTGGACCTGGTCGAGGATGATGGCGATCCTGTCCGCCCCGGTCCGGTAGGCGCACCCGCGACCGTCGACGAGAGCTCGAACCCGCGTCGCCAGTGTCCGCAGCAGGCGGTCGGCGACTCGTCTTCCGTGACGCTCGGTGAAAACTGCGAAGCCGTCGACGTCGAGCACTATCAAAGCCGGGCGCGGACCGGCGTTGGGGGAGTTGCGCACGGC
>JAKAZH010000044.1 GCA_021815935.1 Actinomycetes bacterium | reverse complement strand
GAAAGGCGAGAGCTGCGGGGTGCAGTTACGTTACGCGGTTGAGCCGTCGCCGCTCGACACCGCCGGAGCTATACGTTTTGCGGCCGAGGACGCCCATGTCGACGATACGTTCGTAGTTGTCAACGGCGACGTGCTCACAGACTTGGACGTCAGTCGGCTTGTGGCCTTTCACCGTGGGCGTGAGGCCGAAGCGACCATAGCTCTCACTCCGGTAGCGGACCCCTCCTCGTTCGGGGTCGTGCCCACGGACCCTTCCGGCCGCGTCGAGGCGTTCATAGAGAAGCCGGCCAAAGGTGAAGCGCCGACCAACCTGATCAACGCCGGCACGTACGTCCTAGAGCCGTCGGTGCTGGAGCGAATCCCCCCTGACAGAAGGGTCTCTATCGAACGCGAGACGTTCCCTGAGTTGGTCCGCGAGGGACGCCTCTTCGCGCTCGGGTCGGACGCAGCGTGGCTGGACGCCGGAACCCCGGCAACTTTCCTCGAAGCGAACCTCGCGTACGCGACGCACGGGGCGGGCACAACAGGCGGGGTGGGCGCTCGACCCGGGGCGGTCAAAGGATCGCCGCAAGCGACCGTGCGTCGCAGCGCTATCGGCGCCGATGTCGAGCTTCGCGAGGGATCGGTGATAGAGGGCTCGGTGCTCATGGAAGGCGTCGTCGTCGGCGTAGGGGCTCGTGTGATCGACTCGATAGTAGGCCCGGGAGCGAGGATCGGCGACGGCGCACGCTTGGAGGCTCTCTGCGTGATCGGAGCCGGACACATCGTCGAAGCCGGACTGGTCATCTCGGGCGCACGGCTGCCCGCCTAACCGTGAGCGAGCGCCCTGCCTGGCGTCGTGATATCCGAAGTTCGAGGTCGGCTCAGGATCCGATCACCTGAAAAGGTCCTCGTGGTGGGGACGGACGATCTCGTCTCGCACCGAGGATTCTCGAAGCCATGTGGGGTCGATCCCCCTGACGACAGCAACAGGTATACCCCTTGATTTGCCCATGACGAGTTCCGCGGCACCTGCGATCTCGTCGGCGACGCACACCTCCGTGACGGCGAGCTCACGACCGAGCGCGTCACGGGTGCCTCGCAGATCGACGACTGCAGCGACCCCCGCCGATCCGATGGCCACGTCGGTGACCCCCCTCCGCCAGGTGCGACCAAAAGTGTCGGAGACGATCACAGCCAGGCGCAGGCCGGTTCGCGCAACGAGCGCACTCCGGATCCCTCGGGCGGAGCGGTCTGGGTCGACGGGAAGGAGCGCCGCCCATCCCTCCGCCACGTTCGACAGGTCGACGCCAGAATTGGCGCAGATGAAACCATGACGGGTCTCGGTCATTACCAGGTCTCCCCTCCGGCGAAGTATCCGGACGGCCTCGGCCTCCACGTGGACCTTGTGCGATAGCGGATCGGTCGGGTCGACAGCGACCAGCCGGCCTTCTGCCTTGGATACCACCTTCTGTGTGACTACAACCACGTCGCCGTCGACGAGATCTGTTGCCGCAAGGATCGTCTCTGCGAGGTCGTCGCCGGGGCGGACCTCGCCAATGCCGCTGACGGGAACGAGGGTGACTGTCACCGCTGCCACGACCCGTCGAAGCGGCTGACTGCGACTGAAGCCGTCGTCGACGCCGAATCTGCGTCGAAGCCGGGTGCTCGTCGGACCTGCGACGTTCGCCCAGCCGAGTGACGGAGGACCTCCCGGGCAAGATCGGCGGCCTCGGTGCGTCCTGCCATCACGGTTGGGTACACGACGGCCTTCATGCCCTCCTTCTCGACTTTCCCGGCGAGCGCGGCGTCGGAGTCGTCGATGACAAGTGTTGCCGCGTAGGGCGCCCAAAGGCGGGCCACGCCGACGGCTGACGGTTCGCAGCCGAGCTCGCGGAGCATCCGGTCGGCTGGTCCTTTGAGAGCGCGACCCGCCACTATCGGCGATACGGCAACCGTCGACTCGCGTCTGGCGGCGACCGCGTCGCCTATGCCGCCCGTGGCAAGCACCGGCCCTATCGACACGATCGGGTTAGACGGGCAGATCACGATCGTCTCGGCTTCCTCGATCGCGTCGAGCACGCCTGGGGCTGCTTTCGCGCTCTCGACGCCGCTCAGCCTGACTCCCCTGACCGCTATCTGGTGGCGCTGCTTTACGAAGTACTCCTGGAAGTCGACTTCAGTACCGCCAGGCGAGCCGTCGTCGATCACGACCTTCGTCCGTACGGGCTGGTCCGACATGGGGATTAGCCGCACTTTGACCGACCAGCGTGCTGCGATCTCGGCGGCGACCTCGCTGCACGTCGCTCCCTCGCCCAGTCGGCTCGTTCGATACAGGTGCGTGCCCAGGTCCCGATCGCCGAGGTTGAACCAGCCGAGACGCCCCCCGCTCAGAGCTCGAAGCTCGGACATCGCCTCCCAGGTCTCATCTTGGAGGCCCCACCCCGTCCCGGAGTTGATGGCGCCAGCAAGCGTGTAGGTCACCGTGTCGATATCCGGGCAGACGTGCAGGCCGTGTATGACCGTGTCGTCCCCGGTGTTAACGACGGCGGTTATCCGCGCCGGGTCGACCGCGGCTGACAGCCCGGTGAGCATCCGTGCAGCTCCTACACCGCCGGCGAGTGCGACTATCACCTTTCCGAGGCTACTTCCGGCTGCGCCGGCTGCGCACCTGCCGGCCGTAGCGGCTGCGCACCTGCGCGAAAACCGCTTCGAAGTCGACTCCACTCCCGCTTCGAAGCGCCTTGCGCTGCCGGCGGCTTTGGGTGCTCGTTTGCGCTTCGGGGAGGAGGTCTACGACCGCAGCCGCCAGGGCGGCCGGGTCCGACGGGCGAACCAGGCGTCCGGCGGGCGACCAGGTGTCGCCGCCGAGGATCTCTACGGGGCCCCCGGCGTCGCCCGCGACGACCGGCGTGCCGCAGGCGAGCGCTTCGACGAGTACGAGGCCGTAAGGTTCGGGCTCAGAGGATACCGCGACGAACACGTCGCAGTCGGCCATCAGCTCGGCCACATCGTCGCGCGGTCCAAGCCAGTGGACGCCGGCAAGGGACCGGGCGGTAGTTTCGAGCTGCGCCGCGTAGCCCTCCTTGCCTGGAACCGTAGGTCCTGCAACGACCAGCTCCGTGGCTGGCCGGGCCTGTCTGATAACGGAAAACGCTTCTATCAGAGTGTCGAAGCCTTTCCAAGTGTCCAGCCTTCCGACAGACCCGACCAGCGCTACATCGTCGGGAATCCCCGCGCGCTCCCGGAACCTGCCCGCGTGTTTCGGGTTGAAGACCTCCGGGTCCACCTCGTCTCTCACGACCAGCACGTTCGCCTGGTCGAGCTGCGTCGCGACGGCATCCGATATCGCTATCACCGTGCGCGCAAAGTGGCGGACGAGGAATCGCTCCAGCTTCAAAGCGACAGGCGATTGGAAGACGACTTCCCTTGCATGCCAGACGTGGGGGCGCCTGGCAAGGATCGCCGCGGCCCATCCGTACCAGCAGTGCAGGGAGTTGCTGTGGATGACTTCGGCGTCGAGTTCCCGGGCGAGACGCCAGAGGGACACGACGCTGCGGGGCCATCTGCCGGCGAAGCGAAGCCATCGCGACCAATGACCGCTGGACGTCACGCGGTCCATCTCGACGAGGTGCAGCGCGGCCCCCGCCTGTCGGTACTGCTCGGCGAGCACAGGAGGTCCGGGTACGGCGACGTGGCATTCCCAGCCCGCGCGTGCCAGTTGGCGGATCATCCCAATGAGCGCGCGCTCCGAGCCGCCTCCGTCGACGACGGGCTGGACGCTTAGAAGCGTGGGCTTTGAGCGGCTCGTATGGCCCAGCAGGTATGGTCTCATTGATGCGAGTCGTAGTGACCGGAAGCCGAGGCTTTGTGGGTACTTGGATGGTACGCCATCTTCGGGACTGTGGTGACACGGTGGAGGGCGTCGACACCGAAGTCGACGTGACAAATACTGATGAGTTGCGGGCCGCTGTGCTCGCGAGTCAGGCGGACTGTGTTGTACATCTCGCGGGCCTCTCGAGCGTCGCCTCTTCGTGGGGCGAGTCTAGAAGCACTTACGAAGTCAACACGGTCGGCACCGCCAACCTCCTAGACGCCGCCGCCGCTTGCAGCCGTCCCCCGCGGGTACTCGTCGTCAGCTCGTCGGAGGTGTACGGACGGGTGTCGAAGGCGGACATGCCGGTCAGGGAAGACCATCCTGTTGCGCCGATGAGCCCCTACGCGGCGAGCAAGGCGTCGGCGGAGCTCATAGCGCTGCAGATGTGGAGGACGCGGGGACTGCAGGTCGTGATAGCCCGGCCGTTCAACCACACTGGACCCGGACAGAGAGCCGACTTCGTCGTACCGGCCCTAGCGAAGCAGGTCGCCAGGGCGCAGACGAGCGGCGCTGCGACGCTTCGGACCGGCAACCTCGACGTCAGCCGCGACATCAGCGACGTGCGCGACGTCGTAGCCGCCTACAGACTTCTCCTGGAACACGGCGAACCCGGACGGATCTACAACGTGTGCAGTGGAAGGTCCGTGCCTATCCGCGAGATCGCACAGCGGCTGTTGGAGCTTGCCGGCGTGGACATCCCGATCTTTGTCGACCCGGATCGCGTCAGACCTGTCGACATACCCGACCTGCGAGGCGATGCCGGAAGGCTCATGTCGGCTACAGGATGGGAACCGACCGTCGAACTGGATCGGACCCTCGCAGATGTCCTCGACTATTGGAAAGCCGAGGAATGCCAACAGGCGTGAGGCTCTAGGAGAGTCCGAATGCCGAGCGGATAGCCTGCTCCTGGCTGAGGGCATTCGCTCGAACCGACTTGACGGTCCGACGAGCGGCCTCGGGGAGGATTTCCTCGATCCGGTCCAGTTGCTCGTCAACCTGCTTGCGGGCCGGGGTGACCGCAGCGTCGACGAGTTTCGCCACGCCGCCAACTTGCGCCAGGAATGTCTCGAGGTCCGGAAGGGTAGGTGTGACGGTTTCGCCCGAGAGCTTCGCAAACTGCTTGGCCATCTCCACCCGTCGCACCTGAGCCCGTTGGAAGCTCAGAACCCCGAGCCCGACAGCGACATAGGCTGCTTCCTTGAGCGCATCTCCGAAACCGGCGGCGGCCTTCTCCCATTCGAGGTTGGGAACATTGAAAGTCGGCATTTTTATATCCTTTTCTTTATTTTAAATGAGTATAGGAGCAGAAAATCCGGTCATCTTTTTCGAAACCCTTGCCTTTTGCGAAGTCGCCGGCCCGGATAACTGCTAACTAGTGTATAACAGTTGCAAGCACTTGTGGCTAATTTACCTGGTTTTTGTGACCGATGTCACCGGGCGAGGGCAGCCGGGCTCAGTGCTTCACTACTGTGGGGTACCCGGATGCCAGCTGACCCACCCATGACCGCTTCGCCATCGTCGCCAGGGGTCGCTCCGGCCGTAGCGGCCGTTGTAGTCACACGAGACCCTGGCCCGTGGCTGGAGGAGACCTTGGAGGCGCTCCTGGCACAGGACTATCCGAACCTCTCGGTCCTAGTGGTGGACGCAGGCAGCGTCGAGGATCCCACAGAGCGAATCGCGAATGCAGCGCCGAGCGCGTACGTGAGACGTCTTGAGGCGAAAGTCGGCTTCGGGGCGGCCGTCAATGCCGCGGTCCGGATGGTCGAGGGCGCGTCGCATTTCCTGATCTGCCACGACGACGTCGCCCCTGTACCTGGCGCGCTGCGGAGCTTGATAGCGGAGTCGTTTCGATCCAACGCCGGGATCGCGAGCCCGAAATACGTCGAGTGGGACCGTCCGGATCGCCTTGTCGCCGTAGGCGCGACAACCGACTGGGCCGGCACAGTGAGGGGACTCATCGAAGCCGGCGAACTCGACCAGGCGCAACACGACGGGGTTCGCGACATCCTTGTCGCGCCCGGCGGAATGACTCTCGTGCGCGCCGACCTCTTCGACGCTCTCGGGGGTTTCGACACCCACGAGGCCGGTGGCGACCTGGACATGTCGTGGAAGGCTCGGCTCCTGGGTGCCCGCCTGGTCGTTGTTCCCGCAGCGACGGTCCGCCACTTGATCACTTCACCGCACGAGTTCAGCTCGGAACCCGCCGCAGGCGGCGCCTTGGCAGAGGAGCGACGACGTCAGAGTGAGCAGAGCCGGTACCGGACCGTCCTAAAGTGCTACAGCTGGTTCAACCTCGCCTGGGCGTTTCCTCTTGCGTTGCTGTGGGCGATGATCGAAGCACTGATACTGGCGGGTCGCGGCCGAGGCGATGACGCTTGGGCAACGCTACGAGCCCCATCGACGGCCCTACGGCGCCCAGGTGAGCTCCTGAAGGAACGTAGGGCGCTGCAGCGAGCTCGCCGAGTCGGAGATGGGGCTCTCCGTTCACTGCAGGCAGGAACGAGAGGCCAGGCCGCTGCGTTCGTTCGCGCGCGGGCTTCGCATCTCAACGTGGGTGCCCGTCCAAGCTGGAGCGGGACGAGCGTCGAAAGCCCGAGCGACGCGCAGGCCGGCGTCCGACGCGGGGGTTTTGCCACCCGTGGCGCTCTCGTGCTCGTCGGGTTGCTGGTGCTGGTGGTCGGTTCGCGAAACATCGTTGGTCACGGGCTTCCCCAAGTCGGGCAACTCCCAGCGACCTCGTCCGGCTGGGCTTCAATCTGGCGCTCCTGGTGGTCGGGGTGGCAGCCGTCAGGCCTTGGCGTCGCTGCGCCCGCGACACCGGCACTCGCCTTGATCGGTGTGGCGGCGACGTTACTGGTCGGGGCGGTAGGAACCGTTGCCCAGCTTCTTGTGCTGCTGCCATTGGTCGTGGGGCCGCTCGGCGCCTACCGGGGAGCGAGATGGTGGGGCTCGAAGCGCGGGCAGATTCTCGCCGCACTGGCCTACGGGGTTGTGCCACTCGCTTACAACTCGCTTTCGAAGGGCAGCTGGGCGGGCCTCGTCGCGTACGCTGGCGCTCCCTGGGTGCTGTCGCGGATCGTCGAGCTCTCCGGCGAAATCCCGATCGCGCCGGGACGCTCGGTGAATATCTTCGCAAAGATCGTCGCCCTCGGCGCGCTCGTCGGCGCCACCGCAGCAGTGGCACCCTCGTTCTTCTATGCGACACTCCTGATCGGCGCGGGACTGATCGCGGGTTCGGTCGTCGCCGGCCGACCCGGTTTGGCTATTCGGATGGCGGGCACGACGTTTGCTTCGGTGGCAGCCGCCTTCGTCCTGACGCTGCCCTGGTCCGCTACAGTCATCGCCAGCTCCTCCGCCGTCGGGGGTCCGGGGCTCGGTTCCTACGGGCGTCTCGGTTGGGCGACCGTACTTCGCTTCCACACCGGCCCGTACGGCTCGGGCGCATGGGAATGGCTGATACTCGTAGCGGCGTCTCTCGCTCTGTTCGTCGGGCGAGGCTGGCGGCTCTACTGGGCGGCGCGGTTGTGGGGGGTCGCTCTCATCTGCTGGGCCGTCACGTGGGCGGGCAGCCGGGGCCTTTTCCCCCACATGCCGCCGGGCGTGATCCTGGCGCCGGCCGCCGCGTCGCTCGCGGGCGCAGTCGCGCTCGGCGCGGCGGCATTCGAGATCGACCTCCCCGGCTATCGCTTCGGCTGGCGCCAAGCTGCGGCCGGCTTTGCGCTTCTCTGTCTCACGCTTTCGGCTCTACCCCTCGTCGTGGCATCGGGAGGCGGTCACTGGGATCTACCCTCCGAGGGCGCCTCGAGCGCATTGGCGTTCATTCCTGGCTCCAGCAAGGGGGAGTACCGGGTGCTTTGGGTGGGTGCTCCGTCTTCGCTGCCGATGGCAAGCCGGCCGTTCGAGCCGGGGTTTGCGTTCGCCACGTCGTTCGGCGGCGCACCGACGCTCGCCGAAGACTTCGCTACTGGGTCAGCGGGTGCGTCGAGCGTCCTCGCCATGGATCTCACAGGGGCGCTGCGCCAGACGACCACCCGGCTCGGGCACCTCCTCGCGCCAGCAGGAGTCCGTTATATCGTGATCCCAGACCACACCGGTCCGAGCGGGTCAGGATCTCACGCGGTGCCCACACCTACGGCGCTTCTCGCCGGACTGCGCTTGCAGACCGACCTGTCACCACTCAACGTCGGCGATACGCACTACGTCGTCTACGAGAATGCCGCCTGGTCCCCCGTGCGTTCCGTTCTTCCGGCGAGCGCCCTTGCGGTCGCCGAAGCCGCGGGCGTTCGCCAGCCGACGAGGGACCTACAGCAGACCGACTTGTCCGCCGCTGTTCCCATTCTGGCAGGTGGCGACAGCGGTGCATCCGGGACGGTCCCCTCTAGTGGGGTGGTCTATGTCGGATATACCCGTTCGTCTCACTGGACGTTGTTTGTGGCAGGGAGGAGCCTGCGCGCCGAACCTGCCTTTGGTTGGGCGATGGCATTCACATTGCCCCAAGGTCAGGTGACCTCGAGTGCCGCCTCGCTCGGCTATGCGACGCCTTGGACGTTGAGGTTCCTCCAGGTTGGAGAGGTGGTGGTGTGGTTCGGGGCGGCGATCTTCGTAGTCGCTAGCCGCCGCCGCGTTCGTCGGGACACCAACGTGCGAACCGATCCGCCAGACGAGTGGTTCGCAGTCGTCAGGCGCCCGGACGGCGGCCGGCGAAATGTGAGCCCGAGACGGCGGATACCGGAAGTCTTCGCCGGCGACGAGGAGAGCTGGGTCGATGGCTGATCCCGGGGAAGTTGACGGACGTGCTGCCGGGGATGTGGCTGGTGGCGCTGCCGGGGATGTGGCTGGTGGCGCTGCCGGGGATGTGGCTGGTGGCGCTGCCGGGGATGTGGCTGGTGGCGCTGCCGGGGATGTGGCTGGTGGCGCTGCCGGTGGCGCGGAGGGTTCGCGACCGGCGACCGGCCGCAGCGACGGTGCCGTCTCGGGGCGAGCGCGGACGGAAAGTTTCCGTCGTCTACGAATTATCTCTCTTGTGCTCGGCGTACTCGTGCTCTTCGCCGTGCTTGACCGAACGGGCGGGTCGTCGCCGGGAAGCGCCACCCAGGCCGTCTCGCTTCAGGGAAACCCGATGGCCGCTCCAGCGGGTGCCCTGTCATCGTCGTGGTTCTGCGCAGGAGCTACCGCTGCGACTCCAGCCGCGGCCGCTTCGACGGCTACGACGACGACTACATCCACGACTACGGTCCCGGCCTCGGCAGCTGCGTCGAGTCTTCCGGTATCACGCCCCAGCCCATACGGCGAAGCCGACGGTCAGCTGGTCATAGTGAACGCCGGTGCATCTCAAGCGGCCGCAACCATCACGGAGGTTAGCTCCGGCGGTTCCTCCGTGAACAGTTCCGTTGACGTTCCCGCACGAGGGTCCGTTACGGTCCCCGAAAGCGCTCCCGGGGGAACCGGCTGGGAGGGGGCGATCGTGGAGGTCGACGCAGGTCAGGTCGTCGTCGACCAGTCCGTCAACGGTCCCCTCGGTGCGTCAAGCAGCCCCTGTGCGACGTCGGGATCGTCGAGCTGGTATCTGCTGACAGGCCAAACTCGAGTCAACGCAGACGAATTCATTTCGCTCCTCAACCCCTATCCGAGCGCAACGATCGTTGACTTGAGCTTCGTGACCAACCAAGGGGTCGAGCAGCCCCAGAACTTCCAGGGCGTCGACGTTCCCGCCGACGGGCTTGTAAGCGTGGACCTAGGGACGTATCTCAGCCGCCGCAGCGCCATTGAAGCGACCGTAACCGCCCGTACCGGGAGTGTCGTCGCATGGGAGACCGAAATCGTAACGCCACCCCTGACAGGAGCGCCGCTCGTGGGTTCAGCAGCGGCGAGCAAGCCGCTCGCTGACCCGGCGTGGCCGATCGCCGGGGTCACGGTCAACCTCGGAGCACCCGCGGCGGCTACGTCGTGGGTGTGGCCTGACGGGCTTGCCGGCGGAGGCATGCAGGAGCAGTACGTAGTCTACAACCCCGGGTCCCGACCCGCTCGGGTTCGCTTGTCGATCGGCTTGGCTGGCGGCGCCGCCGAACCCCTGGCTTTCAGCGTAGGCGCAGGACAGGTTGTACCGGTGGTATCCGAGCAGCAGGCCAGGATCCCTGCGGGGGTCGCCCACAGCGCGACGCTGGCGAGCGTCAACGGCGTCCCGGTGGTAGCAGAACGTACATTGACCGCCTCCCAAGCGGCCAACCCGGTAGCGGGCGCGACAGGGACCGTCAACGGCAACGGGCAGATACTCGGGGGAACCGTCTCGTCGCGAAGTTGGGTCATCGGATCCGCGGCGGCGGATGCTCACCACGTGGGTCAGCTGGTCGTCTTCAACCCTGGCGCGACCACGGTCACGGTCCGGGTGAGCAAACTCTCGCCGGGAGCTCCTGAGAGCCTCGTCGCCGGCGTTGTCACGTTGCGCCCCGGGGGTCGTAGCGCCCTTGGTATCTCCTCGTCTGTTGCCGGACCCATTCAGGTCAGCGCCACAGGTCCGGTCGTGGCTGAGTACGACATTTACGGCACCGGGGGATCCAACGGTGTAGGCCTCAGCCTCGCTGCTCCCATGAGCAACTGAGGGGACGCTAGTTGATGCAGCGGAATGACTCGGTCGGCTCGGTGCGGCTTGTCTCGTTGTTCTCAGCTCAGTCGGTGCGATGCCGGTCAGAGTCGAGGGTGCCGGCGTCCTCGACGCTAACCGTCAAAACTGGTCAGGATCTTGCAGTCGGAAAAGTTTGGTACCAAAAAGTGCGCTTTCTGAGCGAGGGCTGGTACCAAACTTTTCCAGAACAAAGATCGGGTACCAAAAAGTGTGAAAAAACGCTTCAAATGGTCAGGATGTCTCGACGTCCGAAGTTCCCTGACCAAATCGAACGATTTTCGCCGTCATAGCCGTCCGCCGCAGGCGCCTGAGTCACACCC
>JAKAZH010000043.1 GCA_021815935.1 Actinomycetes bacterium | reverse complement strand
GTCCTTTCGCAGAGCCCATGGGTCGAGACGCACGGGATTTTCGATCTGCGTCTCGCTGTTCCCTCCAGCGGCGGTTATCGGCTTCAGGTGACAGTCTTCGACCGGCTAATCACCCGAACGGCGTTCGACCAGGCGGCGCAAGGAAAAGTAGGCGGCTTCTTCTACCGCCAGGCCGTGCCGCTCGCGGGGCTGGCCGTCGACCCCTCCGGAGGCGTCGACGTCGAGCTACCGGTCAACTCCGTTGCGCCAAACCCAGCCTTGCCGACGGTCTATCTCGGCCAAACAGGGGTCTTCCCGGTGCAAGTGGAGCTGTTCGATCCGGCGGGAATTCCGGCGGGTACGCCGCAGAGCCTCTTCTTGGAGTACGCAAGCGGTCCGGGTTCTGGATCAGCGGGTTACGTGCCGCTGTCAGTCGCCCTGGTGGTTCCTTTCGCTGCTGCCTCGGGAACTGCGGCGCCCGACGCTCCGCCTGTCGCGTCGGAGGCGAGCCGGCTCAACCAGCTGTCGATCGGGGTAGACAGCGGGTCGTCGGTTCCGATCGGCCTGCTAGCGGACCCGAGGACACTGAGTGGTCTGGCGGCCGGCGCAGCGGCCGGTTCGACTGTCGACGCAAGCACGCTGTCACATCTCGCAGCTGCAGCCAAGGCGGGAACGCTTCGCGTGATGCCGTCCACATTCGATCCGTCGGCGATCAGCAGCCTTCAGACGGTTGGGCTCGCCGGGGAGCTGGTGGCGCAGAGCGCGGCAGCGAAGCAGGTGATCAACTCGGCTCTAGGAGTAGCCCCTTCCACCGCGACGTGGGCATTTCAGGGGCCTGTCGGCGCGTCGGTCTTGGGCGTCCTCGCAGCGCAGGGTTCGAGGAACATCATTGTTCCTGATTCCTCCTTGAGCCCTCTTCCTGCCATCGACACCGAGACGACGTTTGCGAGGCCGACCCTGGTCTCTGGCGGAGGTCAGAGTCTCAACGCGATCGGGGCGGACCCAGGCTTGGCCACCGACTTGCGCTCCAGCGGATCGCAGACGATCGCAGCGAATCGGATCATCGCCGAGCTCGCGATGATCGAGACCGAATCGCCTGGCCTGCAAAGGGGTGTAGCTCTGCTACCCCAAGCGGGATCTGCGGTGTCGCCGCAACTGCTCGGCACGCTGGTTGCTGGAATCGCGGGAAATCCGCTTCTGGACGCCGTGTCTCCGACAGGCCTGTTCGCGAAGGTACCTGTGGCCCCCCTGACGCGCACATTCGGGTCCGCCAATCCGTCGCTCGGGTTGCAAGAGCGGACACTCGGCGACTCCGTATCGAGCATCCTCGCAGCACGCCGCAAGCTCACCGGGGTTACGGCCCTGCTCGGGGGCCCGTCAGCGAAGCTGAACGCTCTTGGCACGCAGCTGCTTCTGTGCGAGTCCGTCTCGATCTCCCCGTCGTCTCGGACAGCGATACTCGGATCGATCAACAGCCAACTGGACAAGGTCGCCGGAGAGTTAGGTTTGCCGCCCGCTACAGCGATCACGCTGACCGCCAGCCACGGCCAGATTCCAATAACAATCCTGGTGTCCGGCTCGATCCACGCCCGGGTTCAGGTTCGCCTTACGAGCCAGCGGCTGCTGTTCCCGACCTTTCGACCGGCAGACGGTTCTTGCGTCGTGCCGACCCCGACCGAGGAAATCTGCGTTTTTTCCCTGTCGAAGCAGAACACCACGCTGAACGTTCCTGTCGAAGCGCGCTCGTCGGGTGTGTTCCCCCTCGAGGTCAACCTCTACACTCCCGACGGTTCCCTCCTACTTGCGAGTGATCGCGACACGGTAAGGAGCACTGCGGTGTCAGGGGTCGCCATCATCCTGGCAATCCTGGCCGCTCTTTCCCTTGCGGTGTGGTGGGGAAGGGACATTCGCCGGGGCAGGCGTCGCCGGGGCCTAATTCCATCCCCATTCGACGACGTGAGCCCGGATGTGGACGAAGCGATGTCACCAATGAGTCGAGGCCTGGGTCCAACAGGCAGAACCGACAGCAGCAGCGTTCACACGAGGAGACGGCAGGAAGTTTGACAGGGATCCGGATTGTTACTGACAGCGCGTGTGACCTTCTCGACGAGACTCTCGACGAGCTGCGGATAACGATGGTTCCGTTGCGGATCCGCTTCGGAACTGAAGAGTTCGTGGATCGTAGGGAGCTTTCCACCAAGGACTTCTGGTACCGCTGCGCGAATTCCGCTGACCTCCCGAGCACTGCGGCACCCTCCCCCGGACAGTTCCAGACGGCCTTCGAGGAGTTAGCGGGCACCGGCGCATCTGGAATCGTCTGCATCAACTTGTCGTCGCGCATGTCAGCGACGATCGAATCGGCTCGCCGCGCAGCAGCCGAGCTCTCCGAACGGATACCGGTGCGTGTCGTCGATTCGCTCACGGCAACCTTGGGTATCGGTCTGGTGGCGACGGAAGCTGCACGCCTCGCAACGACTGGCGCCACCATCGACGAGGTGGAGCAGTGCGCAGTCGACTCCTCGAAAGTGCTCAAACTGTTCGGCGCTATCGACACCCTGGAGAATCTGAAGAAGGGTGGTCGCATCGGCGGAGCTCGCGCCGCTCTGGGCTCGATGCTCGCCATCAAACCCGTCATCGAGGTTCGAGGCGGGGTTGTCGAAGAAGAGTCGAAGCAGAGAACCCGGGCCCGGTCACTGCGCTACCTCGCCGACAAGGTCCGCTCCGCCGGAGAGATACGACGCCTCGCGGTTTTCTCGGCGGACGCCCCGGACCGTGACGAGTTCGTTGCGATGCTCGACGGAGTCAACGTCGCCAAAGGCGAGATCCTCTACGGCGATGTCGGGCCGGTTGTCGGGAGCCACGCCGGGAAGGGCGCGATCGGCGTAGCCTGGCTGCCTGCGCAAAACTAGAACCCACGGACCGCAGTTCATCTGCAAGTCGCGGAGGGTCCCGTTGCGCGGCGCTGACGCTCCCGGGACGTCCTAGAAGGCTACTATCGACTGCGAGTGGCCAGAATGGACGAACTCCTCACTTCGACGCCCGGAGACGTGTTGTCTCGCAGGTACCGGCTGGTGGCCCCGATAGCCCATGGTGGCATGGCCGAGGTTTGGGAGGCGGACGACGAAGTCCTCGGGCGCCGCGTAGCAGTCAAGATACTGCTTCGACACTTGGCGCGCGACGACGTCCTTCTAGAGAGGTTCCGCCGGGAGGCGGTGGCCGCAGCCCGACTAATGCACCCCGGTATCGTCGCTACGTTCGACACGGGCAGCGAGCAGGGCAGCGCCTACATCGTCATGGAATATGTCGCAGGCAAGAATCTTCGCGAGATACTAGACGAGCGTGGGCGCCTGACAGTTCCTGAGTCGGTAACGGTCGCTCGCCAAGTCGCTGCAGCACTCGGCTATGCGCATGCCGCAGGGGTGGTGCATCGCGATATCAAACCTGCGAACATTCTCCTCGTCGTCGACGACCATGACGCGATCGAGGTCAAGGTCACGGACTTCGGCATAGCCAAGGCGGGTTACGCGTCGGGGGCCGACCTTACGCGAACCGGAATCGTCTTGGGAACCCCGAAGTACGTGAGTCCCGAGCAGATCCGAGGAGAACAGCCGGACGGACGCGCCGACCTGTATTCGCTCGGGGTTGTGCTCTACGAGATGCTGGTCGGGGCGCCGCCGTTCTCGGGCTCGAACGACGTGGCGACAGCGATGGCCCACCTGAAGGAAAAGATCCCGAAGCCGTCGTCGACTGTTCGTTCGATACCGGGTCCCCTCGACCGGCTCGTGGTCGACATGTTGGCCAAACGGCCTGAGCGGCGGGTTGCGTCAGCGGACTTCGTTGAACGTCGTCTGGCCGACATCGCCGTCGAGGGCCCCCGAGGCCGCCCGCCAGGAGGTTTCGGCTCTATCAGCCGCCCGCCCGCCCCCGGCTCTATCAGCCGCCCGCCCGCGTCAGCTGTCCCTCGAACGTCAGTGCCGAGCCCGGCGTCAAGGCCGAACGTCGCACGAGCAGGACGTGCCGGTCCTCCTCCCCCGCCTCCCGTCCTACCCGACAAGCCCGGCGCGCCGTCCGTCTCGCGGGCGGGGAGTTCGACTGTGGCCTTCGGTCTGCTTGCGCTACCCGAGCACGAGGAGGCGGATCGCACGAAAGTCCTTCCGGCAGGCAATGGACTCGGCGGCGGCTTCGACTCGACCTCAGCCGACTCGACCTCATTCGGGGGACCGCTTGTCGCCTCCCCGGCGACTCAAGAGATCCCGGTTGCGCCGCCGGGGTCGCTTCACTCGAGATCGAGGCGTCGTGAGCGGCGAATCGGGTTGTTGGTGCTCGCGCTTTTGGCGGTAGGTGCTCTCGTAGCGGCGCGGCTTTTGTCGGCCGGTCGCAGCTCCCTTGTGGTTTCGCCACCTACGTCGGCCTCCCAGACGACGGGGTCTGTCTCGCCGCCGTCGACGGCGAAAGGGATCGGGATACGTTCGGTGTCGGTGTACATGGTCGTGCCCGGCCATCCGGCCGACAACCCCCAAGACGCCGCCAACACCATCACAGGCAACTCGGCGACGTTCTGGTCGACTGACGTCTACGCAAGCCCTGCTTTTGGGGGCCTGTACAACGGAATAGGTCTCGCTGCCGACCTGGGCTCGTCACACAAGCTCGGCTACCTCCAAGTCACCTCGCCGAGCGTCGGCTGGTCGGGGGCGGTTTACGTTTCCGATAAGGCCATCCCGAGCGGCCAACCCGCGTCAGTATGGGGTCAGCCTTTGAGCACGGCGACCGGCGTCAGCGGCAGCCACACGTTCTCGTTGGGCGGTCGTTCCGGCCGGTACGTGCTGTTCTTGATCACCAACCTCGGTCCATCCGACCGTACAGAGGTGGCCAGGCTCAAGGTGTATTAGAGGAACTCGCCCCCCGGGTTAGGCTTAGTGGTCATGACCCCGCCAGATTCTCCGCGTCCGGTGCAACCCGCATCGGATTGGCCCGACCAGGTTGCCGGCCGGATCGAGTCGGTGGTCGCCACAGTCAGGGGCAAGACAACTGTTCCTGTCACCCTCGTCGCTCGGGGCCTGGTGTTCGGAGTCGTCGTCGGCACGCTCGGTGCCCTCAGCCTGCTCCTTCTGGTCGTGCTCGGCGTCCGCTTGGCGGACGTGTACCTTCCCTACCATCCACTGGAGCGCCGTGTGTGGACCGTGGATGCGGCGGTGTCGGCAATATTTATCGGCGTGGGCGGGTTTGCTTGGTCAAAGAGACGCCCCTCGGGTGGTTCACCCGGCTAGCACTTTAGGAGCCCGCAGTTGACCCAGACCAATGCTTCGCCAGTGAGAGAAGTTGTCGTCATAGGCTCAGGCCCGTCAGGGCTCACGGCTGCAATCTATGCAGCTCGAGCCAATCTCTTGCCGCTTGTCCTTGAGGGTCAGCCCTCCTCGACCAGTGACCAACCCGGTGGACAGCTGATGCTGACGACCGACATCGAGAACTTTCCGGGTTTTGTAGATGGGCTAGCCGGTCCCGAGCTGATGGCGAACATGCGGGCCCAAGCGGCCCGTTTCGGCGCAGAGTTCCTCACCACGAAGGTCGAGCGGGTGGACTTCTCTGCGGAACCCCTTCGGGTTTGGGCGCAAGACCCGAACTCCGGCGATGAAGTAGAGCACCTGGCCCGGTCTGTCATTGTTGCGACCGGTGCCCGCAGCCTGATGCTCGGTCTGCCGGCCGAGGATCGCTTGATCAGCCGTGGCCTGTCGACGTGCGCCACGTGTGACGGCTTCTTCTTTCGAGGCCACCACATCGCTGTGATCGGCGGCGGGGACTCGGCTCTCGAAGAGGCAATATTTCTCACTAAGTTCGCCGAAACGGTGACCTTGGTACACCGCCGCAAGGAGTTGCGCGCAAGCAAAATAATGCAGGACCGGGCCTACAAGAACCCGAAGATCCGCTTCGTGTGGGACAGCGTCGTGACAGACATAGCGGGCGAATCGAAGGTTGAGGGACTCCATTTGCGAAATCTCCTCACCGGGGAGGAACAACTGCTGGAGGTCAGTGGTGTGTTCGTCGCAATCGGCCACGTCCCGAACACGGCGATATTCGACGGTCATCTCGACATGGACGAGAGCGGGTACCTTCTCACGATGCCGGGATCGACCGCGACGAAAGTGCCGGGGGTCTTTGCCGCGGGCGACGTCCAGGATTCGAAGTACCGTCAAGCGATCACAGCCGCTGGGAGCGGATGCATGGCGGCGATCGACGCAGAGCGCTGGCTGGAAACACTCTGAAGCCACTGGGTGGTCGTCTGCAAGCGGAATGGCGCCGACGTTTCTGATGTTGTGATCTATGTTCACCCCGAGAAGTTCTCGGATTGACGAAAGAAGGCGATACAGGTGGCTGAGCTAGCTCTGAAGCTGACAGATCAGACCTTCGACGAGGAGGTCAAGTCTTCCGACGCTCCCGTCCTGGTGGATTTCTGGGCCGAGTGGTGCGGTCCGTGCAAGATGGTGGCGCCGATCCTCGACGAGATAGCCACCGAGCAGGGAGGCCGGCTGAAGCTTGCCAAGGTCAACGTCGACGACAACCAGGAAGTCGCACGTCGGTTTGATGTCATGAGCATTCCAACGATGATTTTGTTCAAGAACGGTGAGCCCACCTTGCGAATCGTCGGAGCTCGCGCCAAGTCGAAGATCCTCGACGAACTGACCCCCCACCTGTGACCAGAAGGTAGACCGTAACTCCCGGCGTCCGACGGCTAGTTGAGCTGCGCCGGCCTGCCAGCCGGATGTCCACCCCCCACCTGGGCCGGCTGCTACCCGCATCCGTTCTCCACAGGGTTAATCACACCCTGTGGAGTTACGGTTACCCGACAGACCCTCAACTTTGGAGTGAGTGTCCTATCACCGTCGGCGTCATCCCTCATGCCGGCCGTGGTCCGTCATCGCCCTGTAGATGCGCTCGAGATCCTCGAGCGACGCAAAGTCGATAGTGACCCGCCCGCGCTTTGCCCCGAGCGTCACTTTGACGGACGTCGCAAGGCGGTTCGAAAGAAGCTCCTCCAGTTCCAGAATCGCCGCGGGGGGCGGGGAAGCGCTATGGCCGCGAGGTTGGCGTTCGGGGAGGCCTCGCGAGTTACGTTCCTTAACGGCGTCCTCAACAGCTCTAACTGACAGTTCCTCTGCCACTATACGCCGTGCGAGTGATTCTTGGAACGAACGGTCCGGGGTCGCTAGGAGTGCCCGGGCGTGTCCCGAACTGAGGCGCCCCGATCTGACCAGATCTTGGACAGCTGGTGGGAGCTGGAACAGGCGCAGAGCATTGGTGATGGCAGCTCGGCTCTTCCCAACTCTGCCTGAGAGCTTCTCGTGGGTCAGACCAAACTCTTCGATCAGCTGCTGGTAGGCCGACGCCTCCTCGATCGGGTTGAGGTCCTGACGGTGCAGATTCTCGATCAGCGCATGTTCTACCCTCTCCGCTTCCGAGGCTGACCTGACGACAGCGGGGATCGAAGGAAGGCCGACCCGCTTGGCCGCACGCCATCTTCGCTCCCCCGCTATCAATTGATAGCGGCCATTGCCGAGGTCGCGTACTAGCACAGGCTGTAGGACCCCGACTTCCCGGACCGAGTTGGCAAGTGAAACCAGGGCCTCTTCGTCGAACATCGTCCGGGGCTGGCTTTCATTAGCCTCGATCGAGTTAACCGGGATCTCGAGTAACGCTGAACCATGTCCGCTCGATACCTCAGTGGGGATTAGGGCGCCCAGCCCTCTACCCAGCCCGCTTCTCCGCGCCACCGCTCACCTCCTTTGCTAGCTCCCTGTAGGCGATCGCGCCACGTGAGGATGGATCGAATGTCGTGATCGGCCGGCCGAACGAAGGCGCCTCAGAGAGGCGCACCGTCCGAGGAATAATGCTCCGACACACTCGGGCTCCAAAATGATCCCGCACCTCGTTGGCGACCTGCTCGGCAAGCCGTGTCCTCGCGTCGTACATGGTCAACACGATCACGCTCACGTCCAAGCGGGCATTGAGATTGGCCTTGACGAGGTTGACGTTACGTAGTAGTTGCCCGAGGCCCTCAAGCGCGTAGTACTCGCACTGTATCGGGACAAGGACTTCTTCGGCGGCTGCCATCGCGTTGACTGTGAGCAGACCGAGTGACGGGGGACAATCAACCAGGACGAAGTCGAAGTCTGCTGCGATGGAGTCGATCGCCCGCTTCAAGCGGAGTTCCCTGCTGAAGACAGGGACAAGTTCGATCTCGGCACCGGCCAGGTCGATTGTTGCCGGCACCACGAAGAGGTTTCTCATCGAAGTCGGTTCGACGACATCGTCGATCGGAACGTCATGGAGTAGGACGTCGTAGATGGACGACTCAAGGCTGCGGGCATTCACCCCGAGGCCTGTGGTCGCGTTACCCTGAGGATCAAGGTCAATAACGAGGACTCGGTAGCCGAGTTCTGCCAGTGAGGCACCCACGTTCACCGTAGTGGTCGTCTTTCCGACCCCGCCCTTCTGGTTCGCAACGGCGATCCGTCGTGGCAAGAAATGTGAAAGGCTCGAAGGATGTAGTGGGCGTCCGTATTCGTCGACGTCGTCTACGGCGCGCGAGGTCGGGTCTGCTGACTCGTCCGCGTTGTGTGCGTCAAGCGAAGCGACGAGGCGGTCCAGGTCCGGGGGAACTGCTAACAAGGGCTCGCCCGGCGTAGCCTCTCGCGGGCCGGGCGGCTCAAGTGGGCCCGTCGCACTGTGTCCCGATGCGGCGTCGCCGGTGATCTCTGCTGCATCGGCGATGTCGTCGGACGACGAGAGACCAGGGTCGGAGATTGTGGTCAGAGCGTCAACGTTGGCGGAATGGCCGGCGTCGATTGAGGAGGTCGCGGCTAGGGTAGATATCTCGCTTATTGTGGCAGTTTGGGCGTCATCGATCGAAGTAACGGCCATCTCTGTGGCATTAGGGCCTCTTGCCCTGTGAACTGCGTTCACGGGTCGTTGTGATGTGTCCTTCGGTTCGCCCGTCTGAGCGGGCGTAGGCGGAGGACGAAGTCGATCGAGGATCGAGCGAGCCCGCCTATCGCCTCTGTCGGGCTGAGTCATTGTCCCATCATTAGCGCTGGACGCACGGAAAGCAAGGACCCCGACGTTCCACGTGAAACATTCGCGGCTTTGCCCCACGTTGTTGTCTAGATCTCACAGGCCGGATTCCCGTTGATGCTAACGCTGGCGGAGAGGGGGTGCAGTGATCGGCGTGTCGGTCCTGGCCTGGTAGAACACTCGCACCACCGGTTGCCCGAGTCTGGTCTTCTTTCCCCCTCTGACACCTACTTGCCCGAATGGCTGCTGTAGGGGGTGCGGCTAGCTGGTCGCCACCTTTGAGGAGACCTGTAACAACTCTGGGGGAAAATCCTAACCACGCCACACGGACCTACCCTGCGCTTGGAGGCATTGGAGCTGACGAACTCAAGGGCGGGCGACGAGGACTCCTCGGCTTCTCCAGCGAGGCGGTCACGGTGGGTGCCGGCCACTGCTGGAACTCCTCCGTGACCTTGGCGATCCCCCCGCCGATGATGGCCATTGCTCGGACCGCCGACGATTGGGCGGGGCCAGGGTGTTCCCGACGTTGCCGGCGGCCCTCAGCGGCTAACAGGGGTGAGCGGGTCATGGTCGTCCGGCGATCTAGGCCTCGCCCAATGGCGGCAGAGTAGACATGGCCGGGCTGGGCCTCGCCCAATGGCGGCAGAGTAGACAGGGCCGGGTGCCTACGAGCAGATCCCGATAGTCGGCGTGTCCGAGGCTGGGGCGTCAAGGCTGGTCTCAGGCCTGGTGCGAGGCTGCCACGGGCGGTAGTGGAGCGGGTGCCCGCGCCAGATATCGCACCGCTCCCGTTCGGCCACTTCCCTTGGATTTTCGTAACTGTTCAGCCGGTCGGCCGGACAGAAGGAGGCGGTTCGGCGAGGACGCTGGGGTTCGGGGAACGGCTTGGGGGAACTGTCGGAACGTTCAGCTGCTGTCGGGGGAGGGCGGCATCCATGGGTCTGCGACCATGAGGTGTTGGAGCGCGCCGAGGGGGTTGACACCGTTCTTCATGACGGTCGCCAGGTAGCTGCGGACGGCAAGCGATGCCGTCGCGCCCGCTTTGGTCCTGAAGCCACCCGAGATCTTCTGCTGCACCTTGACCATCCGAGCCTGTCTTTCGGCTTCGTTGTTATCAAAGCTGACGTTGAAGTCAGCGGCGAAGCGCAACACGTCGTCGGCGTAGTTGTCGAGCCGCGCCAGCAGATTGGCGGCTTTGGTCTTCCTCGCCCGGCGCCGTCTTGGCGATGGCGTCAGCGGCGGGTTGGCGACGTGGCCGGCGGCGATGGCGGTGTCGTAGGCGGCCCGGATGGACGCCAGCTCTTGTGCAGCGAGTGCGCCGACACCCGAGTCCTTCACATCGATGACCCGTTGCCAGGTGCCGCAGAGCTGCGTGACCATGTCGGTGGCCCAACCTTGGCCCTCGACGTCGGCGATCGCGTCGAGCTCGCGTAGATGGTGCGCATTGCATAGAGCGTGCGTGACGGCGGTGTACGTGCGGTAGGAGGCATAGCCGTCGTGGACGAGGACGCCGGTGAGCGTCGCGAGCACTCCCATGGCGTCCATCGCCTTGGTGCCTCGCTGCTTGTGGACGTAGTACAAGGTGAGGAACTTGGTCGACACCGACTGCACCCAGTGAAGCGAGGCCTCGACACGCAAACCGGTCTCGTCTGCGTGGGCGACGGGTGCGTGGCCGAGCTGGTCGCGCACCGATGCCAAGAAGTCCTCCAGCATGGCCGCGCCCTGGGTGACCATGGCCACTATCGTCCCAGTCGATACCGGGATCGCGTAGGCGTCGCGCATCAGCTCGGCCACCCGCTTGACGGGGATGTGTTGGCGCACCACCAGGTAGCAGACCAGGGCCCGC
>JAKAZH010000042.1 GCA_021815935.1 Actinomycetes bacterium | reverse complement strand
GCAGCAACCGGCGGGGATAGTGCTCACTCCGGGCGCGGGCTCGGGAAGTGACCATCCGAACCTCCTGGCCGTCGAGTTCGCGCTGGCAAAACACGGGGTTGCATCGCTACGTATCGACTTCCCCTACCGCCTCGCCGGGCGCAGAGCCCCGGACCGGCCCGCTGTCCTGCTCGACACGGTCCGCAACGCGGCGCGGGGATTCGCCGACGAGCTCGGCGTTGCCCCCGAGCTGGTCGCCGTCGGCGGCCGGTCCATGGGCGGGCGGATCTGCTCGATGGCGGTCGCAGACGGCATGCCGGCCGCAGCGCTGGTACTAATCAGTTACCCGCTGCATCCCCCGGGAAGGCCAGACCGGCTTAGAACGGAGCACTTCCCGGCGATCAGGGTGCCATGCCTGTTTGTGAGCGGCGACCGAGACGCTTTCGGTTCGAAAAGCGAGCTCGAGGCCGAGGCGGCCGCCATCGCCGGGCCGGTCACGCACGCGTGGATGGCCGGCGGGGACCATTCACTGAAGCGACGCGACAGCGAAGTCGCCGAGACCGTCGAAAGCTGGCTGTGCGAAGCTTGACCATGGTTACGGCGCGAGGATAGGTGTCATGAAGGAAGTCGACCTGTCCGATTCGATGAAGTCGACGGAGGCCGGCACGTTTGCCGCCTGCGTGGCGACGATCCTCGAGCTTGCCCTCGAAGAGGTTCCCCAGCCGCCGGAGGGACCGAACCCGGCAACCGGTTGGGCGGTCCCACGCTGGTTGGGAGGTATGGGCCTCGGCCTGGTGGCGGTTGCAGACGTAGCCACCTTCTCCTGGCCCGGCCCATGGCTCGCCCGGGTGCGACCCGCGGACGGCGGCGAGATCCGATGCGTCGTGATGTACGGCGTGCCCTCCGGAGTCATCTACGACCCCGCCGCAGTCACCCGAAGTGACGGCTTCACGATCGTCGACGGCTACGTAATCTCTCCCGGTGACGTAGCCCTCGCCCGCCCCCCGAAGCCGGCGCCGCCGACGGCTTTGGGCACGGTGGAGGGCATCTGGATAGCCCCGGCCGCCGGAGAGCCGGCCCGTCAGCTCCAACAGGTCCTCGCGCTGGCGGGCCTCGGCCTCGACGGCGACCGGCACGTGACCGGTACAGGAACGTTCCCCTCCGGGCTACCCGGAAGCGCCCTCACGCTGATCGAAGCCGAAGTGTGCGAGTCGTTCGACCCGCCGCTGAGCGCGGACGACCACAGGCGCAATGTCGTCACCCGGGGGATCGACCTCAACGCGCTCGTGGGCCGCGAGTTCTCCGTCGGAGCTGTCCGCTGCCGGGGGATGCGGCTCTGCGAGCCCTGCCGGGTCATAGCCGGCTACGCCGGGCGGCCCATCATCAGACCTTTGGTCCACCGAGGCGGCCTTCGAGCGGACATCCTCGACGGGGGCTCTATCGCAGTCGGCGACATGGTGGCTGCGACCAGCGAGTAACTGCTCGCAGCCTCCCCCGCAGATGGGGCGCCTGGGACTGTCTGGGGTCGGCGGCGCCCCACGAAGGTCGGGCGAAGCGAGCTGTAATCAGGTGAGGCTTTCCGGCCTGTAGTCAACGTCGAAGGGATCGAAGGAGGGCAGTGGGGGAACAGAGGGTAGAACACGGAGTCCGAACTGCTGGTGAGCGTCGTGGACGACCTCATGCGGAATGGCGGACCGGGTAAGAACCTTGAGGGTGCCGGATTGGCGGCCGGGATCTCCGAAGAGAGCGACGGACGCCGATGTCGTGCGAGCCACATCGTGCCTCGGGTTGTAGTACACCCCGGTGAAACCGGCAGCGAAGAGCTGCTGGGCCCAGAGCTGGCACGTGAGGTAGTCGTCACCAGTATTGATCCGTTCGTCGAGATGCCATTGACCGACAACGATTGGGTTGGTCATGTCAGCCCATCGTGGCTCGGGCGGCAACTGAAGCATCGCCAACGCCCGCCGGTCTATTTCGGTTTGGGTTACGAGCGGTAGTTCAGCGAACACTTCAAGGTAAGCGCCCAGCGGACCAGTTGACGTGTAGCAGGTCCCGAATGCTTCGGCGGAATCAGCGGGAGGATCCCATCGCCCACCGTCGTCACCCAACCCGGCAGAAAACCACTCCGGTTCTCGGTCCACTCGATGAACACGGAACAGGACCTCTGGCAGCCTCTCCTTCGAGACCTCAGGGAACCCCGATAACTCAGCGGGATTGAACGGAGGGACTGGCAGCGGCTTCGGACTCACGAGGCAAGACCCCGTGCAGCTCGGCGGGCAGCGGTAAGAACGACATTCTCGTCGCCTCCATCGTTGATCCACCGAGCTGGCGACAATTCTTCGAGCCGGGCATTAGGGGCGGTCGCCCAACTGGCGATGACCAACGGAGACACTTGGTCATCGGCAGATCGGAAGGCCCCAACGATCGAGCCGACGATGTGGCGAACCAGCCTGGTCTCGGGATCGAACTGCCAGACGGGGAACTCGGTCGTCCCTCTACCCGGTAGCGCCAGGATGGAGCCACTCTGTATTCGCTTGTAAAGAGCTTGACGAGTTACGTTCAGGAACTCGGCTGCTCGGGTCGTGTTCCATGTTTCGCCGACTGCCGCGGCCCACAGCAACGGAGCAAGAGCCGCCGCTGCAGCGTCGCGGCCCAGACGCAAGAGGTCGTCTTCGCTGTCCGATAGGACAGATTCGAGAGCGTCCCCGTCGGAACCAGCGAGGTCGTTGATGCCTTCCTGGAAGCCTTGATCGATGATCTTGACTGCGCGCCACACATCCACATCACTAGTGTAAACCCGTCAACCTAAAGTGTCAACCCGTCAACCTCGGCCGTCTACCGACGAGGGTTGGGGAATCGACCCCGCTTGCCCACAAGGTCCAGCTCAGGTCTAGCAGGTCATCTGCCGCGGAGCGGACGACAGTTCCTGACCTAATTTGACGGTTTTGGCTGGCCCACGGGCACCGCAGACCCACCTCGCGCCCTACTCCTCTATGAAGATGCACTCCCCGGGGCACTCCTCGGAAGCTTCTTTCACGGCGCTTTCCAGGTCAGCCGGTACCAGGGCTAGGCCCTCGGCGCCGCCAGGTTCTGACTTGACGTCGGTGCCTTCCTTGACATAGGCGAGTCCGTCGTCGAGCAAGGTGAAGACCGCCGGGGCGATTTCCTCGCAGAGTCCGTCGCCGGTGCAGAGATCCTGGTCTATCCAGACCTTCATTGTTGGCTGCGTTCCTTTCGTGAAGACGTAGAGGGCATCGGTCGCTCTGTGGGTAAAAGTTGAGTCAATAGAAGCCGAGCTCGAGTCGCCCGGCGTCGGTCAGTCGGCTCGGGTCCCACGGCGGGTCCCAGACGAGCTCGACGTCGACCTCCGAGACGCCCGGCACGGCAAGCACCCGCGACTGGAGGTCGTATGCGAGGACGTCGCCCATACCGCAGCCGGGAGCCGTCATCGACATCTTGATCTCCAGACGCTTTCCGCCGTTGTCGGCTTCGAGCACGTCGCACCCGTAGACGAGACCGAGGTCGACGACGTTGACAGGGATTTCGGGGTCGAACACTGTCTTCATAGCTTCCACGACCTGTTCGTAGTCGAAAGGGGCAAGCATCGAAGCGCCGGCGGAGTCACCTTGCGATCCCGAACCCGCGGGTGGCTCGTCCGAGCCTGCAGCGCTCGTCAGCCCGAGCTCGACGGCGTCCTGCGTGGACACACGCGCGAGGCGCCCGAACTCGGTTACGACGGTGACGGTCCCACCGAGCGCCTGGGTGACGCTTATCGTCTCCCCGGCTCGAAGGACAGTCGCCTGCCCTTCGGGTATGAGGGTCACGAGACAGTCCCTCGGCAGAACCAACGAGCCGGCGCTCATCCCTCTTCGAGCCCCTCGTTGAGCCCCTCGTTGAGCCGCTCTTCGAGCCCCTCGTTGAGCTTCGATGCGACGAGCGCCTCCAGGCGGGCGCGCAGATCTCCGTCTCCGACCGTTTCGAGTATCTCCGCGGCGAAACCGGCAGTAAGAATCGATTTGGCCTGCTGCAGAGGAAGGCCACGCGAACGCAGGTAGAAGATTGCGTCAGGGTCGAGCGCGCCGACCGCTGCGCCGTGGCTGCACTTGACGTCGTCGGTTAGGATTTGAAGCCGCGGGCGCGTGTCGATCTCCGCATGATCCGACAGAAGCAGGTTCTTGTTGGTCTGGGTTGCGTCAGTGCCGTCGGCGCCCGGCAGGACTACCAGGTGACCGTTGAAGACGCCGTGGCCGTGACCGGACGCTATCCCTTTGAAGAGCTGACGGCTCGTGCAGTCGCGGGCCGAGTGCACTACGAGGACAGGGTTGTCGTGGAAGCGGTCACCGCCCGGAAGGTACAGGCCGTTGAGCGAAACGTCGGCCCGGTCCCCCTCGAGTCGAACCCTCACCTCGTTTCGGGCGACTCTTGACCCAAGCGCAACCGACAGCGACGAGAAGCGGCTACCCCCGTGCGCTCTGACGTCGAGAAGGCCGAGGTTGAACGCGGAGTCCGCCTCGTCCTGGATCTTGTAGTGGGCCACTTGGGCGTCGGCCCCAACGGTGACTTGCGTCACGGCGTTAGTCCAACTCTCCGAGCCGGCAGGCCCGGTGTAGGTCTCGACGATCGACACGCTGCTGCGAGGTCCCGCAACGATGACCGACCGGGGCTGGGAGACGTGACTGTCTCCCCGGCCGTCCGAAAAGAACAGCAGCTCGATCAACCCGTCGATGTGCACGTCTTCGCCGACGCGCACCACCGCCCCGTCACTGGCAGCCGCTGCGTTGAGCGCCTCGAAGGCGTGGGCGAACTCCCCCGACGCCGGGGAGAAGAACTCGTCGAGTCCGAGCGCGCCACCACCGATCTCGCTTGCGAGCGACGTGACGGTAACGCCCGCGGGAAGGTTCGCGGTCGTCGAGCGCTCCGGAGCGAACCTCCCGTTCAAGAACGTCATCCTGGCGATAGACGAACCAGAAAGCGCCGCATCGAGCGCTGCCCGGGAGCCTTGCTGCGAAGCCGCTGCGGACGCAGGAGCGCTGGGGAGTCCAGACGCAGAGTTACCTGGGCGCCGAAACGCGGCGGCGGTCAGCGCAGCGAGCGGAGCGTATCTCCAGTCCTCGTCTTTGCGGGTCGGCCAGCCTTTCTGCTTCGCCCACCCGGCAGCCCTCCCGCGCGCGGCCGCCAGCCACTCGGGCTGCGTCGCGTCGGAGGTGGCGAGACGGTCGATGAGGTCCGAAACCGTCGCCCGGTCCGGTCCCGCGGCGCGCCGCGACGCCGACAATCCGGCACCGTGAGCGCCGGCTGAGGCATCCGCGCGGGTCGACGTCGTTGTGCTCAACGCTTCCCCGCCAGGACTTCCTGGGACTCGGCGGAACCGTCGCCGTACCCGTGCGCTTCGAGTTCGAGTGCGAGGCTTTTGTCACCGGAACGGACGATACGGCCGCCGAGCATCACATGAACGCAGTCAGGAACGATGTAGTCGAGGAGCCGCTGGTGGTGCGTGATGACGATCATCGCACGGTCCGCGCGGCGCTGGGCGTTGATTCCCCCGGCGACGACACGAAGCGCGTCGATGTCAAGACCGGAGTCGGTCTCGTCGAGGATCGCTAACGTCGGCTCCAGGATGGCCATCTGAAGAGTCTCGTTGCGCTTCTTCTCGCCGCCGGAGAATCCTTCGTTGACGGAGCGGTTCATGAAGCTGCGGTCCATCTCCACCAGCTTCATCCGCTCCTCGGCCAAGGCGAGGAACTCCGATACCCCGAGCTCATCCTGGCCTCTGCTGCGGCGAAGGGAGTTGAGCGCCGTCCGCAAGAAGTACAGGTTCCCTACGCCCGGGATCTCGGTCGGGTGCTGCAACGCAAGGAAAACTCCCGCTGCTGCGCGCTGCTCCGGTGACATGGCGAGCAGGTCCTCGCCCTGAAACACGACGGCGCCCGTCGGCTCGTATCCATCCCGGCCGGCCAGGACGTTTGCGAGCGTGGACTTTCCTGAGCCGTTCGGCCCCATGATGGCGTGAACTTCCCCGGCGGCGACGTCGAGGCTCACACCGCGGAGGATCTCTTTGCCTCCTATGGCGACGTGAAGGTTGTCGATGTGCAGCATCACCCGACGCTTCCTTCGAGGCTCACGTTGAGCAGGCGTTGGGCTTCGACCGCGAACTCCATCGGGAGCTCCTTGAACACTTCACGGCAGAAGCCGTTGACGATCATCGCGACCGCATCCTCCTCGGATATCCCCCGCTGGCGGCAGTAGAACAGCTGGTCCTCGCTCACCTTCGACGTGGACGCCTCGTGCTCCACCTTTGCCGAGGGATGCTTGACCTCGATGTAGGGGAACGTGTGCGCTCCGCTCGAAGCGCCGATGAGAAGCGAGTCGCAGCGGGTGTGGTTCCTCGCCCCTTCGGCGGAGCGCAGCGTCTTGACGAGTCCACGGTAGGTGTTCTGGCCGTGGCCGACCGAGATCGCCTTAGAGACGATCGTGCTCGACGTGTTCTTGCCGATATGAACCATCTTCGTCCCGGTGTCCGCCTGCTGGCGATTCGCGGTGAGTGCGACGGAGTAGAACTCGCCGACCGAGTTGTCACCCTGCAGGACGACCCCGGGATATTTCCACGTCACGGAGGACCCGGTCTCGACTTGGGTCCAGGAGATCTTCGAGTTAGCCCCGGCGCACTTACCTCGCTTGGTGACGAAGTTGTAGATGCCTCCACGGCCTTCGGCGTCGCCGGGATACCAGTTCTGAACGGTCGAGTACTTGATGCGCGCATCTTTCAACGCGACAAGCTCGACCACCGCGGCGTGAAGCTGGTTCTCGTCGCGCATCGGCGCCGTGCAACCCTCGAGGTAACTGACCGTTGCCCCTTCCTCGGCCACGATCAAAGTCCGCTCGAACTGGCCGGTGCCGGCAGTGTTGATCCGGAAGTACGTGGAGAGCTCCATCGGGCAGTGCACGCCTTTGGGGATGAAGCAGAACGACCCGTCGCTGAAGACGGCCGAGTTGAGCGTCGCGAAGAAGTTGTCCCGGAAAGGGACGACACTTCCGAGGTAGCTTCGCACGAGGTCCGGGTGATCTTTGACCGCCTCGGAGAACGAACAGAAGATGACCCCCACCTCGGCCAGCCGCTTCTTGAACGTCGTCGCAACAGAAACCGAGTCGACGATAGCGTCGACCGCCACGCCGCTCAGGCGCTCCTGCTCCGCGAGGGAGATCCCGAGCTTGTCGAACATCGCCCGAAGTTCGGGGTCGACCTCGTCCATGCTGGACAGTTTCGGCTTCGCCTTCGGAGCCGCGTAGTAGACGATGTCCTGGTAGTCGATAGGCCCGTAGCGGACGTTCTGCCACTTGGGCTCCTCCAGGGTGACCCAGTGGCGGTACGCCTGAAGGCGCCACTCGGTGAGCCATTCCGGCTCGCCCTTCTTCTCCGATATGAGCCGGACGACGTCCTCGCTCAGCCCTTTCGGAACTGTCTCGGTGTCGATCTCTGTGGAAAAACCGTACCGGTACTCCTGGCCGGCGAACTCCCTGATATCCGCCGATACACTCATCGCTTCCTCCATGCATTGCGCTGGCCGACCACTGGCCCGGACGACCCCACACTACCACCGACCGGCCTTTCTACAAGTTCTTTCTTGCGATACTGGCGGGAGATCGGACCGGAGAGTTAGCCTAGTGGCCGTGGGAAATCCCATGGGAGTCACCGCCAACCTGTCGAGCGCCCAACGCCAGATCCTGATAGCCGTCAAGAGGCGCGGGGAGGCCTCCGCCGACGAGCTGGCCGAGGTGCTCGCCATCACGCCTAGCGCTGTGCGCCAGCACCTTGCGACGCTCAAAAGTGCCGGATTCGTTGCGTCGCGCCAGATGAGGGGACGCCCCGGCCGCCCCGCGGACCTCTACCACGCAACCGACCTGGGCGAGACTCTCTCGACGGCTGAGTCGGCACCGGACTTCTCGGTGGAGCTTCTGGGTCTGATCGAGCACGAGGACCCGGGTTTGATCGTGCGCATTTTCGACCGCCGGCGCAGTCGGCGCGTGGAGCAGTTCCGCGAGAAGATCGCCGGGATGACCCTGGGCGATGCGCTGGCTACTCTCGCAGGCGACCTCGACGCGGAGGGCTACATGGCCCAAGTGGACCCTCTCGGCGACGACAGGTACCGGCTAACCCTGCACAGCTGCCCGATCTGGATGATCGCTTCGCACTACGGCCAGGCGTGCGACAGCGAGCTGGAGTTCATCCAGGAGATCCTGCCCGACGTAACCGCGAGCCGGGTGATACACAAAGTTGCGGGCGCTTACGTGTGCGCCTACGAAATCGGCAGGCTTGGTGACAGTCCTAGCGACCGGCCCGAAGGTAGTCGGCTAGGTACCGGCCTGTAAGGGTTGGCGCGAAGGCGAGCTTCGCAGGCGTGCCCTCGAAGACCAGTTGTCCCCCGTCGTGGCCCGCCCCCGGGCCGAGGTCGATAATCCAGTCGGCGTGCGCGACGACCGCGAGATTGTGCTCGATGATCACGACCGAGACCGACGAGTCGACGAGGCGGTCGACGAAGCCGAGGAGGTGCTCGATGTCGGCTGGATGGAGCCCGCTGGTCGGCTCGTCGAGGACGTACACGCCTCCGCTCTCGGCGGGACGCGTGGCAAGTTTGAGACGCTGCAGTTCGCCACCCGACAGTGTCGTCAGTGCCTGGCCAAGCTTCAGGTAGCCGAGGCCCACCCCGGCGACGCGACCGGCGACGGCCTTGGCTGCAGGAATGCGAGCTTCGCCGTCATCGAAGAAGTGTCCCGCCTCATCGACTGACAGATCCAGAACTTCGGAGATGTCCTTGCCGGCGAGTCTGTATCGCAGCACTTCGGCTTTGAATCGCTTTCCCTCACAGTCCTCGCAGGTGTCTGCAACGTCGGCCATCACCGCCAAAGCGGTATAGATGACACCCGTTCCGCCACAAGTCTCGCAGGCTCCCTCGGAGTTAGCGCTGAACAGAGCGGGTTTCAGCGAGTTCGCCTTTGCGAACGCTTTGCGTATCGGCTCGAAAAGACCGCTGTAGGTTGCCGGGTTGCTCCGCCTGGAACCCCTGATGGGCGTCTGGTCGACTACGACCACCCCTTCTCGGCCTGCGAGGGACCCGCGGACGAGAGAGCTTTTGCCCGAACCGGCGACGCCCGTCACGACCACCAGCACGCCGAGCGGTATGTCGACGTCGACGCCCCTCAGGTTGTGCGTCGTCGCGTTGCGGACCGAGAGCACCCCAGAAGGTGCCCGAACGGTCGCCTTGAGCTCGCATCGTTTGTCGAAATGACGCCCTGTGAGAGTGCCGCTCTTTTTCAGCTGTGACACGTCGCCGGCGAAGCAGACCCTCCCGCCTGCGAAACCGGCGCCTGGACCAAGGTCAATGACGTGATCTGCCACCGAGATCGTCTGGGGGTCGTGCTCGACGACCAGCACGGTGTTGCCACGGTCACGAAGCCGCAGCAGCATCTCGTTCATCCTCGCCACGTCATGGGGGTGCAGACCGCTCGTCGGTTCGTCGAACACATAGGTGACGTCTGTGAGCGTGGAGCCGAGGTGCAAGAACTTGACCCGCTGCGACTCACCGCCCGAAAGTGTTCCTGTCGGCCGGTCCAGTGAAAGGTAGCCGAGGCCGGCTTCGACGAACGCTTCCAGCGTCTGGGTGAGCTTGCGCAGCAGCGGCGCCGACGACCGCACGTCGATAGCCTCCACCCAAGACACGAGGTCGCTGACCTGCATCGCGCACGCATCGGCGATGCTCCGCCCGCCGATCAGTGAGCTGCGGGCCGTCTCCGATATCCGCGTGCCGGCGCAGTCCGGGCACACTTTGAATGACGCAGCCCTCTCGACAAACGCCCGGATGTGGGGCTGCAAGGTCGCCGGATCCCTGGCGAGGATCGACCTTTGCACTTTCGCGATGAGCCCCTCGAAGGTCACGTTGACGCCCTGGATCTTCACCTTGACCGGCTCGTGGTGAAGCAGGTCGGACAGTTCCGCCTTGGAGTAACTGCGAATCGCCTTGTCCGGGTCGAGGAGGCCCGACTCGATGTACGGGCGGACGGCGAAGAAGTTGTCGACCGTGTAGCCCGGCACGAGGATGGCCCCCTCGTTGATGCTCAACGAGTCGTCGAGGAGTTCGCTGAGCTTCAAATCCGAGACGGCGCCGCGACCTTCGCACGTAGGGCACATCCCCCCGGTACGGGTAAAGGTGCGTTTGACCGTCTTGGCAGCCCCTTTGTCGACGGTGATCGAGCCGCTTGCGCGGACCGTCGCAACGTTGAACGAGAAGGCGCTGGGAGGCCCGACGTGGGGGTGACCGAGACGGCTGAAGAGGATCCGCAGCATTGCGTTTGCATCGGTGGCGGTTCCGACAGTCGAGCGCGGGTCGGCGCCCATCCTTCGCTGGTCGACGACGATCGCGGCGGTCAGCCCTTCGAGGACGTCGGCTTCAGGCCGCGGCAGGCGGGCCATGAAGCCCTGCACGAAGGCGCTGTACGTCTCGTTCATCAAACGCTGGGACTCGGCCGCGATCGTGTCGAAGACGAGAGAACTTTTGCCTGATCCCGACACCCCGGTGAATACGGTCAGCTGACGTTTGGGGATCTCGACGTCAACGTCGACAAGGTTGTTCTCTCGCGCGCCGTGTACACGGATCACGTCCCTGGTCGCGACGCTCGAGGACCCTGACGTCCCCGCCTTGACTTTCAAGCTTGAGCCACGCGTACAAGGTTCCCCGACGGGTCACGAAATGCGCAGTCACGCACCCCCCAGGGCTGCGACGCCGGCTCTGCGAGCACCTCGGCCCCGGACTGGCGAATCCTCTCGAAGGTAGCGTCGAGGTCGTCAGTTTTGAAGATTACCGCGAAGTCGCGGTCGATTCGGTCGCGGGCATGACGGAGCCACACGAGTTCGGCTATCTCGTCGTCTGTCA
>JAKAZH010000041.1 GCA_021815935.1 Actinomycetes bacterium | reverse complement strand
CTTGGCGCTGGTGGCGCTTCGGGCGGTCCACGGGGGGTGAATTATACGAATTATGCTCATGTTGCAACATGAGACCGAGGACCTGGACTCTCCAACATGCTGTGCCAGACATTCGCCGCCGTCTAGTCCGCCTCAACGTCCTTTGGTCGATATTGATAGCTCCGATGGGTCCGCCCGCCGGCGACTAGATGGTGTTCACCGGTTATCCACGATGACGCCGGGGAGCAAAGGAACAGCACCATAGCGGCGATGTCATCCGGGGTCCCTGCTCGCCCGAGGGGAATCGTGGCGATCAGCTCGTCCAGCTTTTCCTCGATACCTAGGATCTCTCGGTAAGCCTCGGTGATCACAGGCCCTGGCGAGACAGCGTTGACTCGGATTCCTCGATCGGCGAGCTCCAACGCCAAGGTTTGTGTCATGTTGATCAGAGCCGCCTTCGCCGCAGCGTAGGGACCGGTGAAGGGAGAGCCGCGGGTACCGGCGCCCGAGGTGATGTTGACTATCGCTCCCCCTTCAGCCATCCGCTTCGCGGCCGCCTTACAACCCTGAAACGCGGAGGTGAGGTTCAGTTCCAGCTGCGAGCGGAAGATCTCGTCGGGCGTGTCGTCGAGGCGGTGTACGTTCTTGTCGTCTGAACCGCCGACGTTGTTGACCCAGATGTCGATCCGACCGAACTCAGCGAGCGTCCGCTCGGCGAGCTGCTCTGAGAAGTCACGGATGTCGCCCGCCACGATGAGTGCACGCCGCGATCGATCCTGCACACCTGCGGCGGTGACTTCCAGATCGCTCAGTCTTCGGGCGTTCAGGACCACGTGCGCGCCGGCGTCGGCGAGGGCCCATGCGATTGCGCGGCCGATACCCTGCCCTGAGCCGGTGACTACTGCCACCCGATCATCGAGTCGGAACAGGTCCAGGATGGTCACTGCGGATCCTCGTGGGAGGGTTCGATGACCGACGACGCGGCCGCCGCCAGGCGGCCTGACGCGCTGAGCAGCTGGGTCGTCGCCACCTCAGCGGTGCCCGACACGATAAGTTCGTCACCTCGAAGTAGGCGCACGGCGCAGCGCGCTCTCGCCTCTCCGTCGACCTCGAAGACCTCGTCGACTTCGCCTGACGCAGTCACACTGTCACCGGCGAGCACATGGGCATGGAAGGAAGCCCGGAGGCGTCGTATCGAGCCGTCCCCCGCCCATGCCATCAACATGTTGGCTATGTAGCCGAGGTTCAGCGGGCCCTGGTTGACGGTGCGGCCACCGTGGGCGGCGTCGCTCACCGATTCGGGGTCCCAGTGGATCGGGTAGGGATCGCGCAGAAGCGCCGCCATCGTCTTCATCCGCTGTGGGTCGACGCAGGCCACATGAAGCGAGGGTATGGGCGGCAAGGGCGGTATCGGCGGCATGGGCTGTACGGGCTGTACGGGCTGTACGGGCGCCGCAGGCGGCAGACTGCTCAGCGCAGGAACCTCCATCTCGTGGTGACCCGTGCGACCGTCACGTCCCGAGGGTCGGTCAGCTCGATCACGAACGCTATGTCGTCATGTACGACTCGGCCGTCACCTCCCCGGTGACGCTCGACGGCGGTTACCCCGCCGTCGCCACGGTAGACGACATCCTCGGACATCGCCGCCAAGTACTCCCATTCGTAGCCGAGAAGGGTGACCGATCCGGCCGGCCCCCCGCCGCAGAGGGAGAAGATCTCGCCGATCGAGGTTGACGCCGCCTGTATCGGCACATGGAAGAGAACGACCGGGTGGAGTTGCCTACCGCCCATAGGCTGACGCTGCGTGCAGTCGGTGAGCAGCCAGTTCTCCCAGTGCTCGACTTTTCGTAGGCCACCGGCGAACCTGTAACCAACTAACCCTGCGATCTCGTCGTCACTCGGAATAACGGCTCCTGGCGAGACAGGCCGGAGGCTGTCGACGGCGCCGCCAGGTCCGTTCGGATCCTCGTCGGCGGACACGGGCACGCCTCGAAGGTATCTCACCGCCCGGTGCGGTCGCAGCACGGGCACGCCTCGAAGGTATCTCACCGCCCGGTGCGGTCGCAGCACGAGGTCACATCGACAGCACAGGCCGGAGGAGCCGAACCTGGAGTTTTCGCCTTCGAGCCGGTAGAGTCCCCGTGGCTTTTGAAAGGTCCGGGAGGGAAAATGGGCGACGAAACAGGCTGGTTTTGCGATTCCACGGTGAGCGAGCGTTTCCCGGCATGGACCCGGGGGAATGCCGCCGACGTGTTCCCGGATCCTTTCAGCCCCCTGGGGCTAAGCCTCGTCGTGCGCCAGGGGATGTGCACCGGCCTGCGTGACGCGTACATAGGGATAGGCGCCCTCGACTGGGACGAGTACGACGAGCCGCAAAGACCGGAGCTTTGGAAATGCTTCGGCGGCTACCTGTACAACCCGCTCTCGATGACAAGGGTGCTCGGAGCTCGCATGCCCGGCGCATCGCCGGAGCTGATCGACCGCGCGTTCTTCGACGAGCGCGACGAGGTTCCCGTCTACGAACACCAGGACTGGCACGACTCACCCCGTCACGAGGCGAAGCTTGGCGAGTCGATGCAGTGGGCGATGTCTGCCACGTCCCTGCCCCACCTCGACGCGGACAAGGATCTGGCCCGTCAGCTACGGGCGTCACGCCCGGACCTCGCAACCCTGACCGACTCCGCTCTGCACGCACGCGCACGGGCGATGATCCCCTTCGTCACGCAAACCTTCGAGAATGCGATGATCGTCTCGGCGCTTTCGTCGCTCGGAACAGGCGCCTTGGGCGCAATATCGGAGGAGTTGGGGGACCCCACTCTGGCCATTCGACTGCTCGCCGGTATCGAGGTTGACTCGGCTGCCCCGGCGCATGCGATGTGGGCTCTCGGCCGGCTCGCCAGACGATCCGCAGTGGTCACCTCAGCATTTGATGCCGGGCTAGGCACTACGGTCGACACTCTTGCTGGTTCAGCCGACCCCGGAGCAGGAGAATTCCTGGCAAAATTCTCGGGGTTTCTCTACGATCACGGGTCGCGGGGTCCCAACGAGTACGACCCGATGGCACCATCGTGGGAGGCTCAGCCGCAGGCGGCGCTGACAGCGATCGATCTGATGCGCCGCTCGGCGGAATCGCAGGCGCCTTCGGCGCGAGCCGGCGAAGCGCTCGCGGAGCGCGACCGGCTGATAACCGACATCAGGGCCCGTCTGGCCGCCTCTACCGAGTCCGCCGCCCTTTTCGAGGCAGCGCTGCGATCCGCGCAGCTTTTCCTCGCCGGCCGTGAACGGGCGAAGACCAACGTCGTGAGGGTGATAAACGAGGCGCGAATGGCCCTATACGAATACGGCCGGCGTCTCGTCGCGCGGGGTGTCATCGATGAAGTCGAACAGGTCTTCATGGTCACCGACGAGGAGCTCGATCCGCTCCGAGCTGACCCGTCGTCGTTCGCGAAGACGATCTCGAAGCGATGGACGCAGTACCGTCGGCTTTTCGAATTCGAGCCTGTCTTCGTCGTAAACGGCCGGGTCCCAAAGGTCGACGACATGGCGAGGCGCGCCACGATCCACGTCGCAACTGCCGGCCCTGGCAGCGTCCTGCGCGGTGCCGCCGGGTCGGGTGGGGCGGCCACTGGACGGGCTCGCATCGTCGTCGACCCCGCGGACCCGGCAGGCTTCGAACCGGGCGACGTGCTCGTGGCCCCGCAGACGGACCCCGCTTGGGTCCCGCTCATGGTGCCCGCCGCAGCGGTGGTGGTCAACACCGGCGCTCAAGGCAGCCACGCCATGATCGTCTCGCGCGAGCTTGGGATACCGTGCGTGGTGTCGGTCGCTGGTGCCACTGACGCGATCCCTGACGGCGCGACTGTCACCGTCGACGGGACTTCGGGCACTGTCACAGTCCATTGAGTCGCTGCGATATCAACGTGTCGCAGAAGCAACCAGTTCTCGTACCCGGACGTCAGCGATCTGCGCCGCTACCGCCGGAGGCATAGCTGCGAGATCCGGCGAGATCACCTCGGCACCGACCCAGTTCAAAGCGCCGATTCGGTGCAGGACGCTGACAACTCTGACGAGGTCGAACGCGCCGTCGCCAGGTAGGAGGCGGTTCATTGTGTCCTGCCGTATGTCAGGCAGCGGGTCGGGACCGGCGTCGGACACCTGCACGGAGAAGATCCGCTCACCAGGTATCGCTTCGAGAAGCTCGAAGTCCGGGTCGCTGCGAAAGAAATGCCAAGTGTCAAAACACAGGCCTCCGTTCGGATGGCCCGCCGTGCGTACAATCTCCCATCCCGCCGCAAGGGTCGCGATAGCCGTGATGGGCATGAACTCGAGGTGCGCTTGAGCTCCCAGCTCCCCAGCTTTGTCACACATCGCGGCAAACGACGTCGCCAATCGGTCGACAGAAGCGTCGTGGGTGGGTTGGCCTATGAGGTTCACTGAAGCGACCCCGAGATCTGCGCACATCCGCAACACTTCGTCGGTGCTGTAACGGCCGAATCGGCTTCCCGGGTGCGGAGTCCCCCCATACCAGTTGACGAGAGGGTCCATCACAATGTCGTATCCCCGGTCGCGAATACGCCTACCGATCTCTACTGCGGTCACGCCGCTCGCTTCGGCCGACTCGACGTCGGGGGGTGTCACGGAGAAACGTTGGATGTCGACTGCGCCGGCCGCGTCGAGGCGTTCGAGCACCGGGGTCGAGAATCCAACTGTGCCGGCCCACAAAACCCACCCTCCGCTTGGTAGCGCCATTGGTCAGGTGCTCCTTTCCTCGTGCTAGTCGACGTGCAGTCGACTAGCGGCTTGCGGTCGACCTGCTGTACCTAACGCACCGAGCCTACGTCTCGACGCGAAGCGTCCGCCATACCGGTGAGCCGACCTCGTCGGACGCGGCCAAGTCAACCTCGGCGACGATAGCCGCGTCGTGCCAACCTTCCGGATCGTCCAGAACCTGGCGAACCTCGAATCGACCCGGCATCTCGACCAGGACGAACCAAGCGGCTGCCCGGGCGTCGGCTCCCGTCAGGATGCCTTCGTGCAGTGCGAAATACGCCGCGAGAGCCTCAGTCCAGGCGGCGGCGTCCAGGCCGCCAGGAGCTTCCGATTCGACAAGGCCGGCGATGTCGCGTCGCGCGGCGAGCTCGACGCGACGGAACGCAGCGTTCCTCACCATCACCCTGAAAGCCCGGGTGTTGGCGGTCACCGGCGGCGGCTTGGCCGGCCCTTCGTCGATCCCCGCTGCGATCGCTGCAAACGCCTCGGCACCGGAGATGCCGTCGAGAGGCGTGCCCTCGCCAAACAACCCATCGCCTCCCGCCGTACTCGCCGCGGCAGTTGCGAGGATGCGCCACTCGTCGATGAGGCTTGAGTCGACTTGTCGAACCAGTTCGCCGAGCCACTCGGTGACGTCGAGCAGGTCATCAGTTTTCAAGTCCTCGGGCACGCTCCGCACGAGGCCCTTGAAGACGTCGCTGAGATAGCGCAGCACCAAGCCCTCGGAACGGGTGAGGCCGTAGTGTGCGACGTACTCGGAGAAGGTCATGGCACGCTCGTAGATCTCGCGCGCGACGGATTTGGGGGCGATGTTGAAGTCCGCTGTCCAGGGGTGCTTGGCGCGGTAGACGTCGAACAGTTCGTAGATCCAGTCCCGCAATGGCTTCGGGTACTCGAGCTTGTCGAGCGCCGCTATGCGGTCCTCGTATTCGACTCCGGCCGCTTTCATCTCCGCCATCGCCTCAGCCTTGACGCGGTCCAGTTGGGCGGCGAGGATCGGCCCGGGGTTGGCGATGGTCGACTCTACGACGCTGACCACGTCCAAAGGCCACGTAGGCGACGAGACGTCGAGGCGCGGCACGGCCTCCAAGACGAGGGGGCTGAGGGGAGCGTCCAGCGCGAAGTCCTCCTGGAGGTCCTGTGTTACCCGCACGAGCCGCCCTTTCTCGTCGGGCTCGTCGAGCCGTTCGAGAGCGCCGGCGGCGAGCAGCGAACGGTATATCGATATTGCATGACGCGCGAGTTGCCTCCTCGTGCGAGGCGGCTCGAAGTTGTGTCTGACAAGGCGCGCCAAGGCGACGCAGCCGTCGCCGGGCCTGTCGAGCACGTTGAGCACCGCCGCATGCCCGACCTTGAGTTGGGCGACCAGCGTCTCAGGCGGGGATGCAACAAGCCTTTCGAACGTCGCCTCGTCCCACGCGACGTAGCCTCGCGGGGGTTTCGCCTTGACCAGCTTGCGTGCCTTTCTTTGGTCACCTGCCACCTTCTTGGCTGCCTGCTCGTTGTCGATTACGTGCTCGGGTGCTTGGAGTACGACCAGGCCGGAGCTGTCGTAGCCGGCACGGCCTGCACGCCCTGCGATCTGGTGGAATTCCCTGGCACTTAGAAGCCGCGACACCGACCCGTCGTATTTCGCCAACCCCGACAGGACGACGGTGCGCAGCGGAAGATTGACGCCGACCCCCAATGTGTCGGTTCCGACGACGACACGAAGCAGTCCAGCCTTCGTGAGACGTTCGACGAGGCGCCGGTACTTCGGCAGCATGCCCCCGTGATGCACGCCGATACCGTGAGCCAGGATCCTCGACAGCGTCCTGCCGAAACCTGGCGCGAACGGGTAACCGGCCAGTTGCTCGGCTATCGCCTCGCGCTGCGGCCGCGTGCTCACCTTCGCCGAGGTAAGCGCCTGAGCCTGCGCGAGCACCTGCGCCTGGGTGAAGAACACGACGTAGAGGGGGGCCTGGTCGCCGGCGAGGAGGGATTCGACCGTCTCGTGCAGGTAGGTCCTTCGGTATTCGAAGCTGAGTGGGACCGGCCGCGTCGAAGAGCGCACGACTGCCACGGGCCGCCCGGTTCGCTCGGTGAGTCCTCGTTGTATCGCGGTTGTGTCACCGAGCGTAGCGGACATGAGGACAAACTGAGTTTCCGTCAGTTCAAGCAGCGGCACCTGCCACGCCCATCCGCGGTCGGGGTCGCCGTAGAAGTGGAACTCGTCCATTACGACCTGGCCGATGCCGGCCGTCGCACCGCTTCGAAGCGCCATGTTGGCAACGATCTCTGCCGTGGCGCATACCACTGGAGCATTAGGGTTGATTGTGGCGTCACCGGTGAGCATCCCGACGTTTGAGGCGCCGAGCTCACCGCAGAGGGCGAAGAATTTCTCCGAAACCAAAGCCTTTACGGGTGCGGTGTAAAAAGTCCGCCGACCGCTGGCCATCGCTGCGACGTGCGCCCCCAGAGCAATCAGACTTTTGCCGGAGCCGGTCGGGGTATCGACAATGACATGGGCACCTCCGAAGACCTCCAGAAGTGCCTCTTCTTGCGCCGGGTAGAGTGTCAGACCTTGAGTCGCGACCCGGGCGAGGAACCCTTCGAGGGCCTCCTCGATCGATCCAGATTCACTCAACGGGCGCCACCAAACGGTATCCCACCGCAGGGTCGCTTTGAAGTACTACGCCGTCGCCGTCGCCGAGTTTGCGCCGTACGCGGTATGCGTACACCTTCAGGTAGTGGAGCTCCTTCGTGTACTGCTCACCCCATACGTTCTCGAGGATCATCCGGCGAGTGCAGACCTTGCCGACGTGGCGGGCAAGGAAGGCGAGAAACTCGAACTCCTTGGGAGCGAGGTCAATGGCGCGCCCGTCGACGGTAGCCTCACGATGTAGTAGGTCGAGGCGTAGCGGTCCCACCACCACTTCGCTCGGGCCGTCGCCTTCGTCGCTCGGACGGTGCCGCAGCGCAACTTGGAGACGGGCGTTGAGCTCCCTCATGCCGAACGGTTTCGTCATGTAGTCGTCGGCTCCCTGTTCGAGGGCTTCCACCTTGCGGTCTTCGGAGCCGTCCGCTGATAGGACAATGACAGGCACCTGGCTCCAAGTTCGAAGCCGGGCGCAGACCTCGAGGCCGTCGACGTCGGGTAAGCCGAGATCCAGGACTATCGCGTCCGGTGACCGGGTCGCCGCCTCCGCAAGTCCCGACAGACCGGTCTCGGCGCTACGAACGGTGTTTCCGAGCGCTTCTAGACCGACCCGGCAAACGCGAAGCAGGTCCGCGTCGTCGTCAATGATGAGAATCTGCGCCAAGCGTCATCTCCTCAGCGATCGGGGCGACTGTCGCCAAAGTAAAGCAGAACATGGCGCCGCCTCCGGGGGCCTCCGACACCCAGATATGTTGACCGTGGGCCTCGACGAAGGTCTTCGCGATCGTGAGGCCGAGCCCGGCGCCGGCGTCGTCATGGCGGCGAGCGAACAACTCGAACACTTCGTTTCGCCGCTCGGCCATCACGCCGGGCCCGTGATCGGTGACTGACACCACTACTGTGTCGTCACCTTCGAGCGCCGCCCGCACAACGATCGGGGTTGACTTGGGGCTGTAGCGTAGGGCGTTCTCGAGAAGGTTGGTCAGTGCCCTCGAGATGAGCACCTCGTCTGCGTCGACAGGAGGCACCGCGTCTCCGGCCTCGACGGTTATGACATGGTCGCGGGCGTCGACTGCGTCAAGCGCGCCGGCGAGCAGGTCGGCGACTGCTATGACCGAGTAGCGCGGCGTCAGGACACCTGCCTGGATCCTGCTCATGTCGAGCAGGTTCTGCACGAGATGGGCGAGCCTGTCGGCTTGGCCGTCGATCAACGTGACAAGGGTGCGGGTCGCTTCGGCGTCGAGGTCTAGCTCCGAGTCGGCGAGAGTGGACGAAGCCCCTTTTATCGTCGTCAGTGGGGCCCGTAGATCGTGGGAGACTGCGCCGACCATCGTCTTGGCAAGGCGCGCCACCTCCTCGGCGAGCCTGCTCTGCAGAGCCTTGTCGCGAAGCTGAACACGTTCGACTGCGAGCGCTATGTGGTTGGCGAACAACATCAGGGGGGCACGCCGGTCGATTGTGGCTGCGTCGGAGCTGACCACAAGCAGACCAACGGGACGCCCGGCCGCGGCAAGCGCGATTACGACCAGACCGTCATGCTCGAACGGGCCGGACTGAAGCGTGGTCAGCTCACCGGCGTTCGGCAGCACCCGCCGCAACTGGCTATCCGAGAGATCCGGGCCGATAGACGCAGCGACGGCGAGCGTCCCGTCGTTTGGAAGGAGCAGGACCACCTGGCGCGCAGCGAACACGTCCGCGACGGTCGTGACGACCGAGGAGAGGAGCACGTCGAGCGGCCTGTCCTCGACGAGCAGACGCGACAGCTCGAACAGCTCCCTTATCTCGCGCCCCTGGCGACGGGCCTCGCTTCGCGCCGAGTTCATTCGTGCGACAACCTGCGACACGAGAAGCATCACAGCTGCGTACACCCCGAGTGCCACCCAGTTCTGTGCCGCTCCAACCCACAACGTCAGATACGGGGGTATGAAGAAGAAGTCGTATACGAGAAAGCCCGCCACGACGCTGCAAATCCCGGCTGCCAGGCCGCCGATCACGACGCCAACGACGACCGGCACGACGAGCACGAGGGCAGTCGTCGCGGGACTCAGGTGGCTTCGCAGCGGAACCATCGCTGCCGTGAGCGCCGCAATCGCACCGAGAGACGCTAGAAGACCGAGAAGACCGCGTCTCACCCGCCGGACTCCCCAGCGCTGCGGTGGCATAACAAGGCCCGATCTTACCGCCGGACGCTCGGCTCGCTGCGCCCGGTCAGACCTCGGCGTCAGGTGAAGCTTGCACTGCTGTCCGCTCAGCATCGCCAGAGCCCCCGTGTCTGGCGATTATGTGCATATCCAAGCCTGCCTCGGCGGCTCTGTGCGAAAGTCGCCTGACCACCGAACCACCCCCGGTCAGCTGCTGCCAGCGGGTCCGCTGGCTCGACCCTATGACCAGCTGGGTTATCTGCTCGCCACGCGCGAATACGATGAGCGCCTCGACAGGATCGTCCGCGTCTATTTCGTGCCAGGTGGCACCGACATCGATCGCGACCTGACGCGTCTTCTCCAGGCGCCCGGCGTCAGACCTCGCCGCCGTGTCGCCGCCCTTCACGTGGACCACGTGCAGCTCGGCCTTGAGTCTTGCGGCTATCCGCGACGCCCGGCGCACGACAGCGTCGCCTCCCGGCGATGCCGTCACTCCGACCATTATCCGCTCTGAGGTCTCCCACACCACGTCGGTACGCGAGCGGCGCAGGTACTCCAAGAGTTCCTCTTCGGTCTCGTCGGCCACGAAGCGTAGGGCCAACTCGCGCAGCGCTGTCAGGTTGTCCGCACGAAAAAAGTTCCCGAGTGCCTGGGGCACCCGCTCCGCCGGGTAGATGTTGCCGTGGAGCATGCGACGGCGAAGCTGCTCGGGAGACGAGTCAACCAGCTCGATCTGATCCGCACGGCGGACGACCCAGTCGGGTACGCGTTCGCGAACCTTTGCCCCAGCGATCCGTTCCACTGCGTCGGCGATGCTCTCGAGGTGCTGGATGTTGACGGTGGTGATCACGTCGATTCCCGCCTCGAGTAGCGCTACGACGTCCTGCCAGCGCTTTTCGTTACGCCCGGACCCTGGAACGTTCGTGTGGGCCAGCTCGTCGACTAGGACCACCTTGGGGCGTCGCGCTAGGACTGCGTCGAGGTCCATCTCCTCGAGGACAGTTCCTCGGTATTCGACCCGCCGCCGTGGGACAACCTCCAGCCCGGCCGTCAACGAACGCGTCACTGGGCGGCCGTGGGACTCGACCAGGCCGATTACGATATCGGCTCCTCTTCGCCTGCGCCGCTGCGCCTCGTCGAGCATCGCTACTGTCTTGCCGACGCCGGGAGCGGCGCCGAGATACACCCGGAAGTGGCCCGCGGCCTCCACCAGATCCCTGGTCTCTCGGGAGTCGCCAGCGCCCGGTCGCAACGCGGGACTCGACTCGAAGTCGATGTCAGGCTCGAAGTCGATATCAGGCTCGAAGTCGACGCCGGGTACCGTGGCTAGAGGGAGCCTGTCCGCAACTGGCTGCAGCGGTGGTGCCGCCACCACTTCGACAGACGACGCCGGGTCGCC